>JBHIBI010000155.1:0-3478 GCA_046758985.1 Dehalococcoidia bacterium | reverse complement strand
CCGCCGAGCCGGAGGAGCCGAGCTGGGTGTGCATCCAGGGCACCACCCAGGGCGTAGAGTAGTAGGTGGTGTTGGCCACGTACATACACCCGGTGCTCCCCAGGATGACGGTCCGGGGGCCGGCGGCCTTAACCATTAGCTTCATCACCAGGGCCGACTCACACCCCTGACAGGTCCGGTGGCCCGAGGTGAAGAACTCCTCCAGCGGTGCGTTGCGAACACCCTTGATGACCGGCAGCTCCTGCGTCGTCGTCATGGCACGTTACCCCCTTACTCCTATCCACTGGGTCTCCTGGTCAAGCTCGCCGGTCTGGGCCACCCGCTGCACCACCTGGAACATCTCGGTCACCAGGGGCACGGTGACCTCCCGCCCCCCCAGACCACTGATGAAGGGCACCACCGGCACCCTGGTCTCCAGCGGGTACAGGGCGGAGCGGATCTCGTTGAACAGCACCCCCGAGTGCACAGGAGCACCCAGGGAGTAGTCCCGGTCAATCACCCCCACCGCCTTGAAACGGGAGAGGCTCTGCTGAATCTCGGGGGTGGGGAAGGGACGGAACCACTTCAATCGCACGAAGCCCACCTTCTGACCCTTCTCCCGGAGCCTGCGCACCGTCACCTTCAGGGGCATGGCCAGGGTTCCCTGGCCTACCAGGACCACCTCGGCGTCATCGGTCATGTACTCTTCGAGGAAAGGGTCGCCACCCCGGTGGAAGATGCGCTTACAGTCCTCGTGGGCCTCCAGGATCACGTCCCGGGCCCGCCGCATGGCCGCATCGGTCTGCCGGCGGATCTCCATCAGCCAGTCCTCGTTCACCTGGGGAGCGATGGTGATGGGGTTATCAGGGTGGAGCTGGAACTTGCCCCGGTCGTAGGGAGGGAGGAACCGGTCTACCAGCTTCTTATCGGGGACCCGGACGATCTGCTGGGAGTGGGTGAGGAAGGCGCCGTCGGTGCTGATGGCACAGGGGAGGAAGACCCGGGGGTCTTCGGCCACCCGCCAGGCCATCAGGGCCCTGTCGAACGCCTCCTGGGCCGTATCCACCCAGGTGAGGAGCCAGCCCAGGTCCCGCACCGCCAGGGCGTCGTTGTGCTCCGTGCCGAAGGCACCGGGGTCATCCAGGGCCCGGTTGCCCACCATGGCCACCAGGGGCAGCCGCAGCCCGCAGGTGACGGCCAAGGCCTCGAAGGCGTAGAGCCAGCCCACCCCGCTGGAGCCTGCGAACACGCGAGCCCCCACGGCAGAGGCGTGCTTGACGATCTCGAACTGGGAGTGCTCGCTCTCAGCGACGATGTACTCCGCCCTCAGCTCGCCGTTGGCGATGAGCTTGGAGACGAACTGCATCACCGTGTCGTAGGGACGGATAGGGTAGGCGGTGATGACGTCCACGTCGGCCAGGGCGCAGGCCCGGGCGATGGCCTCACTGCCGCTGATGAGCTCTTCCCGCTCCAGGGCCTCGGGTTTGGTCTTAGTTGTCATCGGCCTCCTCCGCGCCCACCTGGGCCAGCTCCTCCTGGTACTGGCCCCGGTGATGGAATCCGTGGGACCAGGTCTGGGCCTTGGCCAGGGTGATCTTCTCCTGAAGCCACTGCTTGTAAGCCACCTTGTCCTTCTGGTAGGCCTCGTACTGGCTGGAATTGTCGGTAAAGGCCTCCTCGTTGACCATGGTGACGCAGTCGGCAACCGGACAGACATCGGCGCACACTCCGCAGCCGCAGCAGGACTCGGTGTTGACGTCGTACAGGCCATCGGGGGTGACATCGAAGCAGGAGTCGGGGCACTGGAGCCAGCAGAGGGTGCACTTGGTACAGGTCTCGAAGTCCACCACCGGCCGCATGGTGCGGGTGCTGAACTTGCGAAAGACCTCGCTGCGCACCGGCTGGAAGCCGCCGTCGCCGCCCCGGAAGCCACCACCCTGCTGGATGCCGGGGATGACCAGGGCCTCCTCCATCTGCTGCCAGCCGGGGAGGTCGAACTTATAGGGCTTGGTGGGGTTCCCCTCTCCCGGCTCCACCGGCCGGACGGCGACCCGCTCATGCGAGCGCCGGGCCGAGGTGACCATCCGCCCGTCGCCCCACTGCTCCAGGATCACCTGGCAGTAGGCCTCCAGGCCCACCATCTCGGGCCGTATCCGCGCCAGAGCACCCAGGATGCGCACGTCGGTGTGGTCGTCCTTGTACACCCACAGCCCGGAGAAGCTGACCGAAGCCTTGACGATGGCCAGGTCGTAGGGCACGTCCCTCTGATGAATATCCTCCAGCAACCACTCTGGGCGCTGAATAGAGGTCACCAGGAGGGTACCGTGGGGCTTGGTGAGGGCGTTGATGGGCTGGAGTCCATGCCAGGCCCAGGACTCCAGCCCCTTGCACAGGGTGTCGTCCACGGCGATGGAGATGTCCACCTCCTGGGGCTCGTACTTGGTCAGGACCTCCTCCAGTTCGATGGGGTCGTCGGCCACCACGGCGAAGTACTTGGCAGGGATACCGTTGCGCTCGGGGGAGTCGCCGTAGCGTCCGAAGGCAGTGCCGATCTTGCCCTCTCTGCGGGCCGCCAGCACGATGCTGCGGCAGATGTTCCTCGAAAGAGTCTTCTGAAAGACGCCGCGGTAGATGACCTCGACGGCATGGGTAGCCATAGCCTACCCTCCCTTCCCTAGCTGCGGGACCTGCTCCCGCACCCAGCCAGCGTCCTCTCCATCGAAGAGGGCCCCGTCCACGCTGGTGATGTGGCGCTCCATGGCCTGGCGGGCCCCTTCGGTGTCCCCCTGCTCGATGGCTAAGAGGATGGCCTGGTGGGACTCCAGGGACTGGCGGGAGCGGTGGGGTGTCTGCAGGCTCTCGTCCCGGCTGAGGGCCAGGATGTCCACCAGGCTCCCGCCGAGGCGGACCAGGGCGCGGTTCTGAGTAGAGCGGGCCAGGGCAGTGTGGAAGGCTACGTCAGCCTCGGCGCCGCTGAGGCCCCCCTCCACCAGGCGCGCCTGCTCCTCGAGGATAGCCCGCATGGCGCTCTTGTCCTCCTCGGTGGCCCGCTGGGCCGCCAGGGCGGCGACCTGGGGCTCCAGCAGCAGGCGGAGCTCCAGGGTATCCCCCAGGGCCTCCCGCCCTGCCAGGAGCTCCTGAGCCAAGGTGTGGATCACCCCGTCCAGGCTCTCGCTGGCGACGAAGGTGCCCGCGCCGGGGCGGCTGACCACCAGTCCCTGCAACTCCAGGGCACGGATGGCCTCCCGTACCGAGGCCCGGCTCACCTTGAACCGCTCCGCCAGCTCCCGCTCCGGGGGCACCCGGTCGCCGGGGCGCAGGGTACCGTCACGGATCAGCTCCCCGATCTGGGTGACGATCTCCTCATACAGGCGGGTCTTCTTGATGGCTCGCAGCAAGCTAGCGCTCCCAGGGGTAATTGGTCTGACCACCAGACCAGTTGTAGCCTATGGTAAACACCTGCCAGGGTGTTTGTCAAGGGGGTGAGAGCCTGGTGGAG
>JBHIBI010000154.1:0-3522 GCA_046758985.1 Dehalococcoidia bacterium | reverse complement strand
GGGCAGGGTTGCGGACGACCAGGCCTATCAACGCCATGGCGGGGGCCCTCTCCTGGTGGGAAGCAGCCCCAAAGCCCATGCGTGCGGGACTCCCACGGCTGAGCCTATCCAGGACGTCCAGAAACCTACTCATCTTTTACCCTGCACCTGGAGCCACCGCTGGGATTCGAACCCAGGGCCTGCGGTTTACGAAACCGCTGCTCTACCGCTGAGCTACGGTGGCCTCCTCTGCTAGTTTACCCTAGTGGTTGGGGGTGTCAACCTATTTGACCCCCGCCGGGGTTCTGCGTATCATGAGAGCCAACTCGCCTCCGGGGGCTGCGATGCTGGCCAAGGTGCATACCTGCGCGGTGGTGGGCCTAGAGGGGGCCGTGGTAGAGACCGAGGTGGACATCGCCCCAGGTTTGCCTGCTTTCAACATCGTGGGCCTGCCCGACACCGCCGTTCAAGAGGCCCGCGAGCGAGTCCGGGCAGCCATCCGCAACTCAGGCTTCGAGTTCCCCCTGCGGCGCATCACCGTGAACCTGGCCCCCGCTGACCTGAAGAAGGAGGGGCCAGCCTACGACCTACCCATCGCCGTAGGCATTCTCCTCAGCTCGGGCCAGTGCACCGCCGAGGTCCCAGGAGTCCTCTTCCTGGGGGAGCTCTCCCTGGATGGCCAGTTGCGGCGCACCAACGGCATCCTCCCCATGGTGGCCCTGGCCCGCCAGGAAGACTATACCACCGTGTACGTACCCCATGTGAATGCCAAGGAGGCCGCCCTGCTGGAAGGCCTCACCATCATCCCGGTAAGCACCCTGGCCGAGCTGGTATCCCACCTGCGAGGAGAGAGCCAGATCCAGCCCTACGCGCCCGAAGGTGAGGAGGCGTCAGCCCCGGAGCCCCTGTGGAGCGGTATGGAACTGGCGCACATCAAGGGGCAGGAGCATGCCAAACGGGCACTGGAGATCGCCGCCGCCGGCGGACACAACGTGCTGATGTCCGGGCCGCCAGGCAGCGGCAAGACCCTGCTGGCCCGGGCTCTCCCCTCCATCTTGCCCAGGATGACCAACCAGGAGGCGCTGGAGGTGACCAAGGTGTACAGCATCGGGGGCCTGCTGCCTCCGGAGAGGCCCCTCGTAACCCAGCGGCCCTTCCGTTCCCCCCACTACACCATCTCCCACGCGGGCCTGGTAGGCGGTGGACGCATCCCCCACCCCGGTGAGATCACCCTGAGCCACCGTGGGGTGCTCTTCCTGGATGAGCTGCCCGAGTTCAACCACGTGGCGCTAGAATCGCTGCGCCAGCCCCTGGAGGACACAGTGGTGACCATCAGCCGTGCCCAGGGCAGCGTCACCTTCCCGGCCAACTTCATGCTCGTCGCCGCCATGAACCCCTGTCCCTGCGGCTACTATGGCGACCCGGTGAAGGAGTGTAGCTGTCCTCCTAGCCTGGTCACCCGGTACCAGAAGCGCATCAGTGGCCCTCTCCTGGACAGGGTTGATATGTTTGTGGAGGTGCCCAGGGTGGAGTACGAGAAGCTGGTGGACACCAGCTCTGGGGAGGACTCGGTGCAGGTGCAGGCCAGGGTGGAGCAGGCCCGGGAGGTGCAGCGGCACCGCTTCGGGGAGCGTCCGTTCATCACCAACGCCGAGATGGGGCCCGCCGAGGTATGGGAATACTGCCAGGTGGAGGAGGGAGCCCTAGGACTGCTCCAGGCAGCCATGAAGCAGCTCAACCTCTCGGCCCGGGCCTTCCACCGCATCCTCAAGCTCTCCCGTACCATCGCCGACCTGGTGGGGACGGAGACCATCAGCATCGCCCACGTGGCCGAGGCGCTGCAGTACCGCCCCAGGGGGCTGGTGTAACCACAATGACCAAGGTCACGGAGCGGTGCGCCGCCAGCCAGGGAGAGGTGGTCTTCCTATGCGATTTCTCGCCACCCCGCAGCGCCGACCCCGCCCTGCTGGAGCCCGCCAGGCAGCTCGATGTGGACTTCATCTGCGTGGCCTACAACCCAGGCAGGTCCGTCCGCGCCAACTCGGCCATGACCGCCTACGCCATCAAGCAGCACACCGGCAAGGAGGTCATCTTCAACCTGGCCACCCGGGACATGAACAAGCTGGCGGTACAGAGCCTGCTGCTGGGGGCGCAGCTCCTGGGGCTGCAAAACCTGGTGGTGCTCCGAGGGGACGAGCTGACCGAGCGGGACCTCGCCCTCACCAAGGCGGTCCACGACTTCACCCCCACCCAGCTCATCCAGGCCATCCAGGCACTCAACCAGGGCACCGACTACCGCGGCCTGAAGCTCAGGACACCTACCGACCTCTGCGTCGGCGCCTCCATGGACCTGAGCAAGGGGGTGGAGCATGAGGCACGGCTGGCCTATCAGAAGGCCCAGGCCGGTGCCCAGTTCTTCATCGCCCAGGCGGTGTACGATACCGACCTGGTCCAGCGCTTCCTGGAGCGCTACGCTGCTCTGGCTGGTGGTACCCCGTCCCAGCCCATCTTCTTCGGGCTCCAGATCCTGGAGAAGGAGGGCCTGATCTTCGGTGACGTGCCACAGCCCATGCAGGAGGAGCTGGAGAGGGGCAGGCCCGGCACCGACATCGCCCTGGAGCTGCTCCACCGGTTCGTCGCCAGCGGCATCAGGAGCATCTACCTGGTGCCACCGATTCTCAAGGGAGGGCTGCGGGACTACGGTGCGGCGCAGCGGCTCCTGGAGTCTTTCAAGGTAAGCTCGCAGTAAGCCCATTGACCACATCCCCTAGGAAGTGAGCCCGCCCCTTGACTTTGGCGCTTCATAGAGGAGGGAGCACCTTGAACAAGGTGACCCTGGCAGGCATGGCAGCCGCCCTCGCCTTCGTAGTGGGCTGCAGCGGTGGGGGATACGGCACTCCAGCTACGCCAACACCGACACCCACTACACCAGAGAGAGGGGTGACCCAGCGGATGCAGTTCGCCAGCCCGCCGCCTATGACCCTCAACCCAACGGGGCAGTACCGAGCTACCATCCGTACCAACAGGGGAGACGTGATCGTGGAGCTCTTCCCTCAAGAGGCACCCAAAGCGGTGAACAGCTTCGTGTTCCTCGCCCGGCAGGGCTTCTATGATGGGGTGGTCTTCCACCGCATTATCCGGGACTTTATGATCCAGGGGGGCGACCCCACAGGCACGGGCAGAGGAGGCCCAGGCTACACCTTCGAGGATGAGCCGGTGAGTCGGGACTATGTGAGGGGGACCCTGGCGATGGCCAACGCCGGCCCCGATACCAACGGCAGCCAGTTCTTCATCGTCCACCAAGACGTGGACCTGCCCAAACAGTACACCATCTTCGGCCTCGTTATTGAAGGGATGGAGACGGTGGACACCATCGCCAACACCCCTGTGACGCGAAGCCCCACTGGTGAAGCCTCGGTGCCCACCGAGCGGATCGTTATCGAGAGCATCGAGATAGAGGAGCTGGCCCCGGCGAACTAGGTGGCCCTGCACCGTCTGTGTTACTGGCAAAGCCTCCCCTAGCTATAGACTTGACCCACGCTG
>JBHIBI010000153.1:0-3530 GCA_046758985.1 Dehalococcoidia bacterium | reverse complement strand
CCTGGCGGCAGCCCGTGCCGGCACCTTCTTGGGAGTGGATGGCCTGCTGGAGGGTGTGCAGAAGAGAACGCCAGCGCTGCGGTACGTGCTCGGATAGCCCAGGGCCCGGTAGGGCCCACCCTGCGAGCCGAGGCGGAGGCTTACTGCCTCGGCTCGTTTTTGTTGGCTGGAAGGCGGAGCTTGGTCAGCGGGGCCTTGCCCATACCAGGGAGGCTGCCCCCAGGAGACCAGCGTCGTCCTGGAGGGCGCTGGGGAGGATAGCCAGGGAGTCCCGGGAGTGGCGCATGGCGTAGCGCTGTACTACCTGGTGGATGCCGGGCTCCAGGAAGTGCCAGGCGCGGCCCACGCCCCCGCCTACGATGACCAGGGCGGGGTTGAAGATGTGCAGAATGTTGACGATGCCCGTGCCCAGGGCTTGGGCAGCCTGCTCCGTGATCTCCCGGGCCACTCTGTCGCCCTGCTCCGCGGCCTGGGTCACCAGCTCGCCGGTGATGCGTTGCGGATCGTTTCCTGCCAGGGCAAGAGCCAGGGTCTGCTCCCCGGCGGCGACTCGCTCCTGGGCCATCCGGGCGATGGCGGTGCCCGAGGCCAGGGCCTCCAGGCACCCCACGTTGCCGCAGGCGCACCGGGGCCCGTGCAGGTCGATGGTCATGTGGCCTAGCTCCCCTGCCATCCCCCGGGAGCCTGTGACCAGCCGCCCGTCCAGGATGACGCCCGCTCCGATGCCGGTGCCAACGGCCAGGTACACCAGGTCAGAGATCCCCTGGCCCGCGCCGTAGCGGTGCTCCCCCAGGGCCGCCAGGTTGGCATCGTTATCCACCCAGACGGGCAGGTGGAACTGCTCCTCCCACGGGGGCTTCAGTGCCACTCCATCCCAGCCCGGGAGGTTGGGAGGGTTGTGTAACGCCCCGGTGGCGGACTCCACCGGGCCAGCCGCCGCTACCCCGATGCCGGCGATGGGCCGCTCTCCTGCGCGAGCCATCAGGCGGTGCAGGCAGGCCTCCAGCCGCTCCTGGGCGGCCTGCTGGCCCAACCAGGCCTGGGTGTCTTGGGCGGCCTGCTCTACCATCCTTCCCCCCGGGTCCACCAGGGCACAGCGGGTACGCGTGCCCCCCAGGTCCACCGCCAGCGCCAGATTGCTTGCCTCGTCCATGAGCGTCGGCCTTCAGAGCTCCGATTAATAAAAGATCTGGGCCAGTTGGTACAGCTCCAGGTCCACCGGCCGGGCCCGCTGGAGCCCCTCCTCCAGGGGCACGGAGGTGATGGCGTTACCCTGCAAGGTGACCATGACGCCGAAGGTGCCTTGCTTGATCAGCTCCACGGCGGCCACCCCCAGGCGGGTGGCCAGGATGCGGTCGAAGCCGGTGGGAGAACCGCCCCGCTGTAGGTGCCCCAGCACGGTCACCCGGGTCTCGTAGCCCGTGAGCTGTTCAATCTGCCGGGCTAGGACGTGGCCGATGCCTCCCAGGCGGGCGTGGCCGAACTCGTCTACCTGGGTCTCCTCGACGACGGGGGTCTTCAGGCCCTGGAGCTTGGCCCCCTCGGCCACCACGATGACGCTGAACGTCCGGCGCAGCTCCTCGTGGCGGCGCCGGATATGCCGGCTGACCTCCTCCAGGGTAAAAGGGGTCTCAGGGACCAGGATGAGGTCGGCACCACCGGCCAGGCCACCCAGGGTAGCGACCCAACCCACATCACGGCCCATGACCTCCACCACCATGACCCTGTTATGGGCCTCCGCCGTGGGATGGAGGCGGTCCAGGGCGTTCATCACCACCTCCACGGCACTATCGAAGCCGATGCAGAAGTCGGTGCCCAGGATGTCGTTGTCGATGGTCTTGGGTACCCCCACCAGACGTACCCCCTGCTGTGCCAGGCGCAGCGCCACCCCCAGAGTGTCCTCCCCTCCGATGGGGATGAGGGCGTCAATGCCCAGTTGCTGCAGGGTCTGCAGGATCCGCTCCGTACCCCCTTCCCGCTTGTAGGGGTTGGTGCGGGAGGTACCCAGGATCGTCCCACCCCGGGGAAGGGTCCCCATGACGGTATCCCGGTCCAGGGGGAGGTAGTCCGGCTGGAGCAGCCCCAGCCACCCGTTCTTGAAGCCCACAACCTCCCACCCCTCGTGTTCCGCCTTTCTGGTCACCGCCCGAATGGCGGCGTTGAGTCCTGGAGCGTCTCCGCCTCCGGTAAGCACGCCGATCCTCATGGCATCCCCCTCTTCTGCCCCTAGTCCAACAGCAAGGCCCTGGGCGAGGGAAGTTCCTGGTCTCGAGAAGGCTTCCCGGCGATCGTAGCTGCTGGGGCCTGGGAAGCCGGATTCGTTGCTAGAACTCCTGGTACCAGGTGGGGCCCTGTGCGGCGAGCTGGGCCTTCTCCTGCCCCGTAAAGCGCGGGTGATCGTGCCAGGGCCGCGCCTTCTCCGCTCCAGCGTTGGCCCGTTGGAAGTTGTAGCGTCCCTCAGAAGCCAGGAAGGCTCGCATCTCCTCCAGGTCGGGGTAGAGCTGTAGGACATCCTTCCAGATGGCCCGGCCGCAGAGGAAGCCGCTGGCCCCGGCCTCCACCGCCAGCTCCAGGTTGTGCAGGAACTCCTGGATGTCCACGCCGCCGCTGAGGATCACCCAGGGCAGCGCCGAGGCCTCGTCAACCCGGCGGCAGGCGGCCTGCAGGTCGGTGAGCTGGTAGACGGGCTCACGAAGGCGGTCGTCGAAGACCTTGTGGCAGAACTCCTGGGTGTACTTCAGGTCGCCGGGGAACTCCAGCTTCAGGATGTCCACCTGGTACTCGGCCTTGGAGAACTCCTGGGCGCTGTCCGCCACCAGGTCAGGGCGCTTCAGGGCGAACTCCGGAGAGTCGGTGGAGGGCTCCCCGATGGGGTAGGCCACTACCTCCAGCAGGAAGGGGAGGCCCAACTGGGTGCACTCACAGCCCAGGTCCCGCACCAGGGCCTCCTGGTGGGAGCGGACCTCTAGAGAGGCGTCGGAGCGGTAGTAGATGAGCAGCTTGACGGCGTTGGCCCCGGCCCGCTGGGCCTTCTGGGCTGACCAGCCCTCGATGAGGCGGGAGGTGCGTTCCCGCTCTGCGGGGCCGGCCCGCTGGTAGCCCGTCTCCTCGGCAGCGATGAGGATGCCCGTTCTGGCTGGAAGGTGGGGGAGGGAGTAGGGGAGCCCGTAGACGGGGTCCATCAGGGTGGCGGTGGAGTGGGGGGCCAGGACTTGAGTGATGATGGCCTTAGTGGTGGCCAGGTCGTCGTAGGTCACCTTCTCCTGGGCTCTCCCCAGCACCCCGGCCAGCATCCGCCGCATGGAGTCCCGCTGGTCAACGGCAAGCATCCTGAACCGACCGGTTTCATCGGCCAGGCGTCGGAGGTTGGCCAGTATCCCCGCGGGTAGGGCCACCATCAGGCGCTCTCCCCCTTAAGGGCCGTAGACTCCTCCCTATTATAGCGGTTCTGTTCCAGGGGGAGATACCCCTCTGGCTGGGGCGGGAATCAATGCGAGGGCAGGCGCACTCGCTGAAGGGAGGTCGGCAGC
>JBHIBI010000152.1:0-3569 GCA_046758985.1 Dehalococcoidia bacterium | reverse complement strand
TGTCGCGGGCCAGCAGCTCCGCCATCATCGGCCCCAGCTCCGCTCCCTTAGCGATACAGTGGCCGTGGCCTCGATGGGTGCTGGTGATGTAGTCGCTGGGCTCCAGGGCGGAGCAGATCCCCACCGCTACCGCCTCCTGGCCGATGCAGGGATGGATGGTGCCCCAGATCAGGTTCTTGCCGAACAGCTCTATAGCCTTCTCCTCAAAGCGACGCACCTCCAGCATCTTCTGGTACATGGCCAGGAGCTTCTCTCCCGTCAACCTCGTTGCCTTATCGGTTTTAGCGACCATGGCCTTTCTCATCCTTTCTCCATTGGCCCATTAGGATGCATCATAACGCGAATTGCGCCGTCTCTCCGCTCCTTGAAGGTCTCCCAGGCCTCCTGGAATCTGTCCAGGGGGAAGTGATGAGTGATTAGGGGGCTCACGTCCACCGCCCCGCTGGCCAGGAGGGCCAGGCCGCGATCAGCGGCCCCCCGGCCGCTGGCCACCGAGCCCAAGATCTCCAGGTGTCCCCTGACGATGGCGCTGAGATCGACTCCCGCCAGGCTTTGTCCTGGGCTCGTGGCCCCAGCCAGGACCAGCCGCCCGCCTCGCCGCGCCGAGAGGATGGCTAGCCGCGCCGCCTCCTGAGTGCCCGCAAACTCCACCACCAGGTCGGCACCGCCGCCGGCCGCCTCCCGGATCGCCTTGACGGGATCCTCCGCCTCCAGCACGTTGACCAGGACATCGGCACCTCGCTCCCCCAGAAGCGCCAGACGCTCCCGGCGCGTCCCTGCCAGGACGACGCGAGCAGCGCCCATGGCCCGCGCCACCTGCACCGCGATAAGGCCCATGGCACCAGGCCCAATGACGGCCACCGTCTCGCCTGGGCGAAGCCTTCCCCGTTCCACGGCATAGAGCACCAGGCCCACGTTATCGATGAAGGCGCCGGTGTCGTAGTCCACCCCCTGGGGCAGCCTGCATAAGGCCTTTGTCGGCACGGCGCAGTACTGAGCCAAGCCCCCGTTGACGGTGAATCCGATGTGGGCGTGGCCAGCGCTCACGTTGCCATAGTTCAGGCATAGGTTATTCAAGCCCTCTATGCAGCGCCCACAATGCCCGCAACCGACGTGGATCTCCACTCCAACCCGGTCACCCACCGACACCTGGGTGACACTGGCGCCCACCGCCACCACGAGGCCGCTCCATTCGTGACCGGGGATGTGGGGGAAACGGGTGCCCGGAAACTGTCCGGCCAAGACCTTGAAATCGGTAGCGCAGATCGTGGTTGACATCACTTGCACCAGGGCCTCGTGCGGCCCAGGCCGGGGAACCGCGATCTCGCGCAACTCCATCTCGTTGGGCCGAGGGAAGACCACGGCCTGCATCTTAGACATGCTAACTCTAACCGACCATCTGGGGCTTCACTACTACCTTCAGGGCACCCTCTCGCCGAGTAACGAAGATGTCGTAGGCCTCCTGGAACTGGCGCAACGGGAGCACATGGGTAGTAACCGAGCGGGCGCTAACTGCGCCCCTCAACATTAGGAGGATCACCTCCTCCATCGTGTTCTGATTGGCCCGTACTCCGTAGAGATCGATCTCCTCCAGGACGATCTTCTGCATCGGCAGGTCCACTGACTCCAGGGGGAAGCCCGTAAACACTACGCGCCCTCCCTTGCGCACCATCTCTACCGCCTGCCGAATGGCAAGGGCCGTTCCCGCACAATCTAGGGACAGATGGGCGCCCTTCCCCTCGCTTAGCTCCTTCACCGGCTGCAGCGGATCTCCCTCATCGAAATCCACAACCAGGAAACCCAGCTCCCGGGCCCTATTGAGACGCTGGCCGTGGCCCACCACGATGACGCGCCCCGCCCCCAGGGCCACCGCGCACTGAGCCACCAGCAGGCCCATAGCACCGGGCCCCAGGACAACAACGGCGTCACCGGGGTTGATCTTCCCCCGCTTCACCGACCACAAGGCTATGCTGGCCGTGTCTACTATTGCCCCCTCCTCGAAGCTGAGGGCCTCCGGCAGTGGGAAGACGCTCTTTACCGAATGAACGACATATTGGGCGAAGGCGCCGTTGACGTAGTGGCCGTACTGGCGGTGAAGGGCCAGGTTGCCGTAGTTCTCGCAGAGGTTGTAGCGACCGGTACGGCACATACGGCAGTAGCCGCAACCGGCATGGGAGGTGCCCGCCACCCGATCGCCCACCTTCCAGCCCAGGAGCTCGGCGCCCTCCCCCAGGGCCACCACCGTGCCGGCCCACTCATGACCAGGGATGAAGGGGTAGCTCTTGGGCCAGCGCCCTCGCGTGTGGCCCTCAATGATGTGCTGATCCGTTCCACAGATGGAGGCTGCCTCCACCCGACACAGAAGCTCCATGCGCCCCGGCTGCGGCACACCTACCTGTTGCACCGCGAATTGGCCGGGCCCTGCCAGGACCAGCGCATCCATCTTGCTGGCCATCGCCTCGGCTCCTGTTTGAGGAACCGTCCTGCTAGCCATCGACCCCTTCTTGTCCAGCCCCGATCCTCCTGAACTCAGGAGTGGCCTCCCACGTTCAGCGGTCGTTCTCGTCAATCCAGACGGTCTCTTGTGGTGCTGGCACCCATAGCTCCAGGAATGAGAACTCCTCCTGGGTCGGGTTCTCGAACCAGTGCACCTCACCCGCCTCCACCCGGACAACGCTGCCCGGGCCCAGGGCGTGCTCCTGGCCGTTCACGTACAACCTCCCACTGCCGCGGAGCACATAGAAAAAGTGATCAGCATCAGCGTGATAGTGTTTAGCGGCGCTGTCGCCAGGACGGTAGACGATGATGTCGCCCCGAACAGTGTCCACGCCCATGAGTTCAGCGTTGATGATATCGATCCTGGCGCGGCCGTCTCGTGTGGAGTCGAAACGGGGCAACTGCTCCCACGTTAACACCTGTGCCATGCTTCGCTCCTCTCTAGCGTTACCATCCCTCAGCCTCGGTAAGCCTCTACTCCTCCACGAAGGCCACGACCCGGGCGATAGAGGCCTCCCCCCGCTTGAAGCGCCAGGGGAACGCCCCCAGGGTCAGGCGGCGGTTCAGCACCTCCTCGAGGCCGCCGCCCAGGCACTCTACTAGCACCTGATTGTTTGCCGCGATGGTCTTGTGGGCATAGAGCAGGGTCGCCCGCGGTAACTGCTCTTCCAGCTTCTTACCCATTTGCAGCTCGAACTCCGCCACCAGGTCTGGTCGCATGTCGCGGATGGCGGTGTTAAGGGGATGTTCAAAGGCGGGGCAATCTGTGCCCACCCATTTTATATTTCTCTCCACGAAGAAATCCACCAGTTCGTTGCTGGGTCCCGGGTGCTGCGCGAAGTAGCGCGTCTCGTCTTCGAGCGGGCCGCACCAGCTATAACGGTGCCAGCCGGTGTGCAGCACCACAATGTCGTTCTCTCGGATCGCATCCGGCGTTAGGCTCTGGACCATCTCCAGGGTAATGAAGCCGTAGTTGTCGATCTGTTGGCTGAGATCGATGACGACCCCCGTCCCATACAGGCGATCCAGGGGGATCTGGGACAGGTCCCATTTGCCCGATTGCAGGTGGAGGG
>JBHIBI010000151.1:0-3571 GCA_046758985.1 Dehalococcoidia bacterium | reverse complement strand
CCCCCAAACAGCTCGTCGATCTCCCGCTGGCGGCGGCGCTCCAGCTCCTCGCCCTCCAGAGCCTCGGGGGCACCCAGGTCGGCGTAGGACTCGGGGGTGCCGTACTCCCGCACCCGCACCACCAGGGGCATGGGCACGCTGTGGCCGAAGACCAGGGCTTGCTGCTTGCTCTCCAGCCTCGCCAGCACTGCCCGCAGCTCCCGCCCTCCCGACACCCCCGCCAGCACCGCCTCGATGTCCCGCTCGTTGTCCAGCAGGCAGGCGATCTTGGTGCCAAGCTGGCTCATCACCTCAGAGTCGATGGCGCTGGGCCGCTGGTCCACCACCAGCAGCGTGACGTTGTACTTGCGCATCTCCCGGGCGATGGTGCCGAAGATGGTCTGGGCGGCGATGGCCGGGCTGAGGAACTTGTGGGCCTCCTCGATGGTGATGACCAGGGGCCGCGGCAGCCGCGACTCCTCCTGTAGCGAGGCCTCCACCCGCCGCACGTACTGCTCCCGCAGGCGGCGGGTCAACAGGTTGGCCACCAGGACGTAGGCCAGGTCCTCGTCGCCGTACCGCCCGAACTCCAGCACCACGTGGATGCCCCGGTCCAGGTAGTCCAGGATGCGCCGCACCGAGTCGTCGGGGGCCTGGGGCACCACGAAGCCCAGCCGGTGCAGCCGCAGCAGCCGGTTGTGCAACGAGGCCAGGGCCCGGGGGTTCACGTTCAGCTCCTGGGCCAGTTCCGTCACCTGATCGCCCTCCAGGGCCAGGAAGCCGCTGACCCACTCCCTCCGACCGAAGCGGCGTTGCAGCAGGTAGGCGGCGTCGGCGGCCACCTCCGAGAGGTTCAGGGCCTCCCGCAGGATCTCGACATCCTGGGGCTCGATCTCGTCGTACCCGATGGTGACCACCGCGTCGGGGGAGATGCCGCGGCGGCGGGAGCTCTCCTCGTCCAGGGAGAAGACGGCCACCCGGGAGCCGAAGAGCTGCTTCAGCCCCTTCACCGTGCGCCTCCGCTCCGGGTCCCGCCCCGACCAGCCGTACTCGCTGTGCATGTCGAAGACCAGGTTCACCGCCTCGCTCTTCTGGAGCAGCCCGATGAGCAGCAGCCGGGTGAGGAAGGTCTTGCCCGTGCCGCTTTTGCCGAAGACGCCGTTGGAGCGCTGCACGAACTGCCCCAGGTCCAGGCACACCTTGGTCTCCATGTCCAGGGGGTTGCCGATGTAGAAGTGACGCTCGTCCTCCCTGCCGAAGACCAGCTCGATGTCCCGGTCCTCGGCGGGATAGACCCTGGAGAAGTGGGAGGGCACCGTCTTGGCAGGCTGCGGCCCCAGCTCCAGGGAGGCGGCGTCGCCGGAGATGGTGAGCATGGGCAGCACCTTGATGGCCCCGTAGGCGGTGGTGCCCGAGAGCACCTGGGTCAGGAAGGGGTCGTCGAGGCTGGCGGGGACCCCCCGCAGGCGCGGGTCGGTGGCCTCCAGGGAGACGTCGGTGACTACGCCGAAGAAGTGGAGGTGCTCGCCCCGAACGGTGATGAAGGTGCCCACCTTGATATCCTCCACCGAGGCCTCAGGCTCCAGCTTCACCTCCAGACCCCCTGTGAGGGAGCCCCCCATGACCACGCCCAGGGGGCGGTGCTGTCGGCTAGGGTCGTTCGACTGAGGCTCACGAACGTCGTTCATCGGCCAGCCCCCTCAGCAGGGTGTTGAGGCGCAGCACGTCGTTGGAGAGGAGCCCCGCCAGCTCCTTGCCCGCCGCCACCAGGAAGGCGCTGGCGTCGGGGTGGGCAGCGCTGGCCTGGCGCAGACAGGCGCGCACTACCTCGTCGCCGGCGGATGCCGGGGCATCCAGCAGCAGCCGGAGGAAGTCCAGCCGGGTGGTGAAGCGGGCCACCTCGTCGGCGGCACACTGGTAGACGAAGTGGTGGATGCGCGGTGGCAGGGACGGCAGGTGGTGCGAGAGGGCATCGGCATTGCCGTGGCCCACGGTGATGGCCTGGAACTGAGTCCGCAGCAGGCGCGCCAGTTGGGGGTTGCTCCGGTACACCGCCTCCTCGCTCTCCTCCTCCTGGCCCAGAGCGATGGGCCTGCGGCCGGGGTCCAGGCTGGTGGTGGCGATGTGGGCCACCACGCCGTAGATGACTGCCTCGCTGCCGGTGCGCACCAGCGCCCCCAGAGGAGGGGCCTCGTCGAGCCGGTAGCACTGGGCGGTGAAGCCGGTGGTGGAGGTCTCCACCACCTCGCCCACGCGCAGGGGCTCCAGGGGAAGGGTCATCAGCACACCTCAGCTTGGGATTCAGGTTTACAGCCAGCGCAGCCGCTTGGAGCGGCTCTTCTCCGAAGTATAGGACGAGAGACGCTGGCCCGCCAGGGCCTCCTCCACCAACTGGCGGAACATCTCCCGGTCCTGGACGCTCACCACGGCCTGCTCATGGGCCTCCATGAGGGCCACGGGATAGCCCTGCCCCTTGCGGCACTGCTCCAGGAGCAGGGCATGGGCCAGCTCCAGCCGATGCCCGTCACGGGCCACCCAGGCAGGGAGTTCCACCCGGGCCACCTCCTGGCCGACGTTGACATAAAAGAACTCGACCTGGTGCTCCCCATAGTACTGCTCCACCACCGAGGAGCGGGTGGAGAAGAGCGACGAGCGCTGCCCTGGCTCCAGGGTTTGGCCCAACAGGTCCCGGTCCGTCAGCCCGCCGATGCGGTTGCAGGGGAGTTGACCGGCGTGCTCGATGCCACACTGCTCGCAGTTGGCCGTCTCGTAGGGGCAGAGGCTCGGGTGCAGCCGCAGGGCGTTGACCACGTCGGTGCTACGGGGCAGGCTGATGTAGCTGGCCAGGGCCAGGGGTCGCTCCGCTGAAGCCCGCCGCAGGCGCTCCAGGGCGGGCAGCAGGCCCTGTTCCAGCAGCGCCCGCTTGACGAACTCGGGGTAGGCCTGGCCCGCCAACCCCCACAGGATGAGGGAGCCGTCCAGCAGGGCCAGGGTGGGCAGCTCGGAGGGCGAGGCCTCCACCAGCACCGCCAGGGCACGCACCTCCTCGACGGCCCGCATGATGCCTAGCAGCGCCCCCTCGATGGGCTGCTGTCGCACACCGGTGGGGTCGGCCACCACCAGCTCCTCCTCGCTGCTGGCGAGCCGGGGGTGACTGGTCAGCCGGGCCTGGGGCTCCGCGCCGTAGCGCAGCTCCACCGTCCCTATATTGATAAGGTAACAGCGGGGTGCCGTGTGGCGGTCCACGTCGATGTGGGAGCCGTCCACGGCGAGCACGGCGTGGTCGCTGGGGAATGGGGAGGCGGGGTGTCGCTCCGCCAGCCCCTCCTCGATGCCCGCCACCAGCCAGGTCACCTTGCCCTTGCTGGCCTGGGCCTTGGCCTGAAGCTGGGCGGCGTCGGCCTGGGCCAGGGTCTCCAGGGCCAGGCGGAGCTTGTCCGACCAGTCGTCCCGCTGCTGCCGCAGCCCCCCGGCCAGCGAGTCAATGAGCTTGGCGGTCTCGTTGAGGTCCAGAGCCATGCCTACCTCAGCATCCGCTCGTCACCCACGCGGCGGGTGATCCGCTGCTGGTCCAGGTACTCCAGCAGGGGCA
>JBHIBI010000150.1:0-3590 GCA_046758985.1 Dehalococcoidia bacterium | reverse complement strand
GGCAAGGGCAACGACCAGGTGCGGCTGGAGGTGAGCGTGGGGGCCCTGGCGCCGGAGTTGCAGGTCATTGCCCCCATCCGCCAGTGGGGGATGAGCCGGGAGCAGGAGATGGCCTACGCCCAGGAGCGCGGGCTGCCCCTGCAACCCAAGCAGGGCCGCTTCTCCATTGACGAGAACCTGTGGGGCCGCAGTATCGAGGCGGGGGAGCTGGAGGATCCCTGGCAGGAGACCCCCGAGGAGGCCTTCGCCTGGACCCGGCCCGTGCAGGAGGCCCCGGATACCCCCACCTACCTGGAGCTGGACTTTCAGCAGGGCCTTCCCACCGCCGTGGACGGCGAGGAGATGCCCGCCACCGACCTGGTGCGTCACCTGAACCAGGTGGCAGGCCAGCACGGTGTGGGCCGCATCGACCATGTAGAGGACCGGCTGGTGGGTATCAAGTCGCGGGAGGTGTATGAGGCGCCGGCGGCGGTGGTACTGCACGCCGCTCACCGGGCCCTGGAGGCCCTGACCCTGGGCAGGGAGCAGCTCCGCTGGAAGGCCCAGGTGGCCCAGGAGTACGCCGACCTGGTGTACAACGGCCTCTGGTTTACCCGGCATCGGCGGGACCTGGACGCCTACGTGGCCAGCACCCAGCGTCACGTCGCCGGCACCGTGCGGGTGCGGCTGCTCAAGGGCACCTGCACCGTGGTGGGCCGCCGCTCGCCCCGCTCCCTGTACCAGCACGGGCTGGCTACCTACGACCGGGGCGACCAGTTCGACCACCGGGCCTCGGAGGGCTTCATCTCCATCTACGGGCTGCCGGTGCGCACCCAGTCCCAGGTGCAGCCGGAGGAGGGAGAGTAGCGCTGTGGCTAAAGTGGGCTTTCATCGATACGGAGCATAGAAGAGTCTAACTGCACGACCCTTATGGATGTCGCTGAGGTTGTTCACCACTGGCTGGAAGCCGCAGAAGAGGACTGGAAGGTTGCCAGGCATCTGCTGGAGGCGGGCGATTACCCCTATGCCCTCTATTTTGGGCATCTCTGCCTGGAAAAGCTGCTCAAAGCTCTTGTAGTCCAACAAACCCGTTCCCATGCTCCCTACACGCATAATCTGCTGCGTCTCGTAGAGGTAGGTGGTCTTACCCTTACTCCAGAAAGGGAAGAGGTGCTCCGCCGGGTTACAGCGTATAATCTGAACATACGCTATCCGACCAGTGTTGGGGAACTGAGGAGACGTTTCACCAAGGAGTACGTTGAGCGAGAATGGGGAGCCATCAAGGAGATACAAGGATGGTTGAAGTCGCAAGTGACATCCTGACTAGGCTGGTAGAATTCTTTGGCGCAGTACAGCGGGAGGGCATACATATCCATGAGGCCTACCTTTATGGCTCCCGTGCCTCTGGGACTCCTCATCGGGATAGCGACATTGACGTAGCCGTTATCTCGCCAGATTTCTCAGGGGACCGGGTGGATGACTGGTGTCGGATCAACCGCATCGCCCAGGAGGTTGATACGCGATTTGAAGTCGTCCCGTACCTGCCAGAGCAGTTCCGAGATGAAGACCCCCTGGTCTGGGAGATGAAGAGTCGGGGCATCAAGCTCATAGAAGAGGACCGGTGGCTGGTCCCTGTGTAGCCAGTGAGAAGCGTGACTCTCTGATCATGAAGAACATCTCTTACACCTCCTCCCTCCGCTACGACCGGCGGCTGTACCGCCAGGACATCGCCGGGTCGGTGGCCCACGCCCGCATGCTCGCCCGCCAGGGCATCATCTCCGACAAGGAGGCGGAGTCTATCGTCATGGGCCTGGGGGCCATCCGTGAGGAGATGGAGCAGGGTAGCTTTCCCTGGCGCGAGGAGCTGGAGGACATCCACATGAACATCGAGGCGCGGCTGGCGGAGCGCATCGGCCCCGTGGCGGGGAAGCTGCACACCGCCCGCTCCCGCAACGACCAGGTGACCACCGACCTGCGCCTCTACGTCAAGGAGGTGGCGCCGGAGACCCTCCGGGGCATCCGCACTCTTCAGCGGGCCCTGGTGGCCTGCGGCGAGGCGCACCAGGAGGTGGTCCTGCCCGGCTACACCCACCTCCAGCGGGCCCAGCCGGTGCTGCTGGCTCATCACCTGCTGGCCTACTTCGAGATGCTGGAGCGGGATGCCCGGCGCTTCCGGGGGTGCTACCACCGCGCCGACGTGCTGCCCCTGGGCTCCGGGGCCCTGGCCGGGGTGCCCTACCCGGTGGACCGGGAGTTCGTTGCCCGGGAGCTGGGCTTCTCCGAGGTGAGCCGGAACAGCATGGACGCTGTCTCTGACCGGGACTACCTGGTGGACTATCTCTCGGCGGCGGCCACCTGCATGATGCACCTGTCGCGGCTGGCGGAGGAGGTGGTGCTGTGGTCCTCAGAGGAGTTCGGCTTCATCCGGCTGGCCGAGGAGTACACCACCGGCAGCAGCATCATGCCCCAGAAGCGTAACCCCGACTTCGCCGAGCTGGCCCGGGGCAGGACGGGGCGGGTCTACGGCAACCTGCTGGCCCTGCTGACCCTGCTCAAGGGGCTGCCCCTGAGCTATAACCGCGACCTGCAGGAGGACAAGGCGGCCCTCTTCGACACCGTGGATACGCTGCTTCCCACCCTGGAGGTGTTTGCGGGGATGATCAGCACCATGGAGGTGGATGCAGAGCGGGCCAGGCACGCCGCCCAGGAGGGCTACATCCTGGCCACCGACCTGGCGGACTTTCTGGTGGGCAAGGGCGTCCCCTTCCGGGAGGCTCACAGCATCGTAGGGGAGCTGTCCCGCTACGCTGCCGCCCAGGGAAAGGGGTTCCACCAGCTCAGCCAGGAGGAGTACCACCGGTTCTCCCCCCTCTTCGACGAGGGCGTTACCAAGCTGACCCTGGAGGGGTCGGTGGCGGCGCGGGATGTGCCGGGGGGGACAGCCCCCCGTCGCGTGAAAGAGGCCCTGGCAGATGCCCGCAGGCTGCTGGAGGCGGGCGATGGCCTCTGAAGTGGCCGTCAAGCTGGCCCCCTCCATCCTCTCGGCTGACTTCGCCCGCCTGGGGGAGCAGGTGGCTGAGGTGACCCGGGCAGGGGCCGACTACATTCACGTTGATGTCATGGACGGCCGGTTCGTGCCCAACCTCACCGTGGGGCCCGTAGTGGTGGAGGCGCTCCGCCGCTGGACCCACCTGCCCCTGGATGTCCACCTGATGATCGTGGAGCCCGAGCGGCTGCTGGAGGAGTTCATCAAGGCTGGGGCGAGCCACATCATCGTGCACGTGGAGGCTACCCTGCACCTGCACCGGCTGGTGCAGCGGGTCAGGGAAGCGGGACTGAAGGTAGGGGTAGCCCTCAACCCCTCGACGCCTCTGTCGGCGGTGGAGGAGGTGCTGCCCAGCGTGGACGTGGTGGTGGTCTCCACGGTGAACCCGGGCTTCGCAGGCCAGGCCCTCATCCCCGAGATGCTTCAGAAGGTGCGCAGACTCAGGGACCTCCTGGACGAGCGAGGATACCAGGCGGAGATCCAGGTGGATGGGGGTATCAACGCCGAGACGGTGCCTCGTGCCGTGCAGGCGGGGGCGCGCATCCTGGTAGCGGGCTCGGCCATC
>JBHIBI010000149.1:0-3613 GCA_046758985.1 Dehalococcoidia bacterium | reverse complement strand
GTAGGCTCGGTGAGGGCCTGTACCTCCTCCGGCGTCCAGCCGGGGGCCACCTCGCGCAGGAGGAGTCCCTGGGGGGTGACTTCGATGACGGCGATGTCGGTGACCATCAGGTTGACGCAGCCCTTGCCCGTCAGGGGGTAGGTGCACTCCATCAGGATCTTGGGCTGGCCGTCCTTGGTGGTGTGCTCCATCATCACGAGGATCTGCTTGGCACCGGCGCACAGGTCCACAGCGCCGCCGGGGCTCCCCAGGCCCCGCTGGCCCACCGTCCAGTTGGCCAGGTCGCCCTTCTCTGAAACCTGCAGCCCGCCCAGGACCACCTTGTCGATGCGACCGCTGCGGATGATGGCGAAGGACTCGGCGTGGTTCACGATGCTGGCCCAGGGGTGGAGCAGGATGGGCTGGCGGCCAGCGTTGATCAGGTCGGGGTCCTCCTGGCCCGGCTCCGGGGTGCCGTCGTAGCCCAGGACGCCGTTCTCCGAGTGGAGGACCACCATCCGGCCCGGGGGCAGGTAGTCCACGCAGAGGACGGGCATGCCGATCCCCAGGTTCACTACCTCGCCGTCCTGGAACTCCTGGGCCACCCGCTGGGCCATCTGCTGGCGGGTGAGGCGGCTCTTCACTTCGTCGGTCGCTCCTTTCGTGGGACTTTCACGATGCGGTGGACGAAGATACCAGGGGTGTGGACCTGGTCGGGGTCGATCTCACCGGGCTCCACGATCTCCTCTACCTCCACGATGGTCACATCGGCGGCGGTGGCCATGATGGGGCCGTAGTTGCGGGCCGAGCGGCGGAAGACCAGGTTGCCGAAGGTATCGGCCTTGTAGGCGTGGATGAGGGCGAAGTCGCCCCGGATGGGGTGCTCCAGGACGTACTCCCTACCGTTGATCACCCGCTTCTCCTTGCTCTCCTCGAAGCGGGTTCCCACGCCGGTGGGGGTGTAGAAGGCGCCGATGCCGGCTCCACCGGCGCGGATGCGCTCCGCCAGGGTACCCTGGGGTACCACCTCCACCTCCAGCTTCCCCTCTCGCCAGGCGGCCTCGGCGTAGCTTACCACGTTGGGCGAACCCGGTACAGGGAAGGAGGTGATGACCCTCCGCGCCTGCCCGTTGGCCACCAGCCAGCCGCAGTCCAGAGGCTCCTCCAGGGAGGCGCTGCGGGCGGTGTTGGAGACGGTGGTCAGGTCCTTCACCCCCAGCTTCATCAGGGCTGTCAGCAGGTGGACCGGCACGCCCGGGGGGCCGAAGCCGCTCACCAGGATGGTGGCCCCATTGAAGACAACGCTCAGGGCCTCTTCGGCGCTCTCGTATATCTTGTTGACCGGCACCCTTCACCCCCGTCTTCTCCCTCGGGGAGAGGGAGAGGTGCAGGAATTCCCAAGGGTCTACCCCCGGGGCAGCCCCAGGCCCCGCAGGGCGATGATGTTGCGCTGGATCTCCGAGGTGCCCGCCGCCACCTGGTCGGCGCGGATGTCCCGGTAGGTCTGGGCCAGCGCTCCCTCTAAGGGCACGTAGGGGAGGTCCTCGCCCCAGCTCTCCAGGGCGCTGTACTCGCCCAGGATGTCCATGGCGGTGCTGACCAGCCGCTCCTTGAGCTCGCTCTGGAAGAGCTTGGCCATGGGGGCGGCCAGGTCGCCGGTGTCGGAGCGTTCCTGGGTCTGCATCCAGAGGACCCGCAGGCCCAGGAGGCGGCTCACCAGCGTCTGCGTCGCCAGGTCGGCCAGGGCGAAGCGGACCGACGGCAGCTCCCGGAGGGGCTTGCCGTTGCGCTCCGCCGTCTTCACCAGCTCCAGGAACCGCTCCAGCATTCGCTCCAGGGCCGCAGGGATGGCGGCCTGGGAGCGCTCCAGGTCCATGCAGGCCGCCAGTTGATACCAACCCCGGTCCCGCTCTCCCAGCAGGTTGAACCGTGGGACACGGACGTTCTCCATGGTGACGATGTTGCGGCGGTTGCGGCCGTTGGTGTGCAAGGGGGTGATGGAGATGCCGGAGCTCTTCAGGTCCACCAGGAAGAGGCTGATGCCCTTGTGCTTGGGGGCCTCGGGGTTGGTACGGGCCACGGTGAACATGTGGGTGGCGTGGTGGGCGCCGTTGAAGATCTTGGTGCCGTTGAGGACGTAGTCGTCGCCGTCCTCCACGGCCCGCATCTCCACGCCCGCCAGGTCGGAGCCGGCGTTAGGCTCGGTGAGGCCCTGGCAGGAGGTCAGCTCCCCGCGGATGATCTGGGGCAGGAACCGTCGCTTCTGCTCCTCGATGCCCACGCGAAGGAGCAACCCCCCGAAGAAGTGGACGGTGTTAGTGATGGAGATGACGGTGCCCGGGGGGCAGCCCGCCCGCCGCGCCTCCTCGAAGAAGATGGCCGTTTCGTAGTGGCTGCGCTCCTGGCCGCCGTACTCCCGAGGCCAGGAGAGGCCCAGCCAGCCCCGCTGGGCTATCTTGCTGTAGAGTTCACGGGAGTGGCGGTTGGTGTTCTCGGGGGACTGCTCTTGGAGGCGGCGCAGGAACTCCGGGGTGATCTCCCGCTGGAAGAACTCCCGGACCTCCTGGCGCCACGCCTCTTCCTGCTGGGTGAACCGAAACTCCATGCCTGCGCTCTCTCTTCGATGCCACTGGGCTGAGCTCACGAGAGGCCCAGCCGCTGGGCGATCTTCTCCTTCAGTTCGTCTCGGTACCCCAGGGCGAGCTCCAGGCCCTTCACGGTGCGGAAGAAGAGCCCCCAGTCATGGTCCCGCATCATCCCTGTGCCGCCGAACACCTGCCCCGCCTCCGCCGTGGCCTGAGGGAGGGCCTCGCCCACGTAGTTGAGGGCCATGAGGGTCTCCCGGCGGGCCGAGGGTCCCTCGGCGTTCAGCCAGGCAGCGTAGTAGGTGATCCACCGGGAGGCATCCACGCTCAGGGCGATGTCGGCCATCTTGTGCTGGAGGGCCTGGAAGCTGCCGATGGGCCTTCCGAAGGCGACGCGGAACTTAGCGTACTCCACGGCCATGTCCAGGGCCTGCTGGGCGGCTCCCACCATATAGGCGCAGAGCATCAGGTTGGCCCGCTCCTGCACCTCGGTCAGCAGCTCGGCACCCTGGCTACGCTCCAGCACGTCAGCCAGGGGCACCCGTACACTGGCGTACTCGACGGTGGAGAGACCCTGGCCTCCCAGGCTCTCCATGGGGGTGATGGTGAGGCCAGGGGTGGTGCGCTCCACCAGGAAGAGCCGCAGGTCGCCGTTCAGGTGGGCGGTGGTGAGGAGCAGGTGGGCCACGGGGGCGTAGCGGACCCAGAGCTTGGTGCCGTCCAGCAGGAACACCCCGTTGTCCGGGCGGGCGGTAGTGGCCATGGCCTTGGGGTCGGACTCGGCGCCGGGCTCCGCCGCGGCCACAGTGCAGACCATCTCCCCGCGGGCCAGGTGGGGCAGCAGGTTGTGTTTCTGCTCCTCGCTGCCCGCCTCCAGCACCAGTTGGGCTGCGAGGAGCCCGCTGCTGAAGAAGGGTCCGGGGAGCAGGAACCGGCCTGCCTCCTCGTAGAAGAGGGCGGCGTCTACCCAGGTGCCGCCGCTGCCTCCGTAGGCCTCGGGGATGCCCAGGCCCAGCCATCCCAGTTGCCCCAGTTTGCTGTACAGCTCC
>JBHIBI010000148.1:0-3654 GCA_046758985.1 Dehalococcoidia bacterium | reverse complement strand
TATCAGCCGCCGCACTGCACCCAGTTCGCGGAGGGGGATCGGAACGCCCAGTTCCGGGCAGAGAAGGCCAAGGGAGGGTTCGGGCTGATAGTCCAGGAGTGGTCCAGCGTCCACCCGTCATCAGACTATATCCCAATCCGCTCGGGCATCATCTGGGATGAGAGCCTCCTGGGTGAGCACAAGAAGATGACGGATGCCGTCCACCGCTACGGGGCCAAGTTCTTCCTCCAGCTTGTGCACCAGGGCGTCCAGACAGCGTTCTTCGGTTCCCAGACCAAAGAACCACCGCTAGCCCCATCGCCGGTCCAGGATGTCTTCTATGTGGGCCAGGGCAAAGAGATGGAGGAGGAGGACATCGAGGAGATCATCAACGCCTTTGCCCGCTGTGCTGTCCTGGCCAAGATGGCCGGCTACGACGGTGTGGAGATCCATGCCGCTCACGGCTACCTGATCGCGGAATTCCTGTCACCGCTGTACAACAAGCGGACAGACCGCTGGGGAGGGTCCCTGCAGAATCGGGTTCGCTTCTTCCGCGAGGTCCTGCGCCGGGTAAGGAAGGCGGTGGGCCCAGACATGGCTGTCTCCGCTCGTTTCACCTATGACGAGCGGTTGCCCACCGGCATCAAGCCAGATGAGGGCCTCGAGATGATGGTCATGGTCAACGACCTGGTGGACTTCTGGGACATCGACTGGGGGGAGTATGCTACCATCGGCGAGATGATCCCGCCAGCCCGGAACTACCCTGAGAACTACCAGATCGAAGCCACGGCCGAAATCCGCCGTAAACTCCACGAGCGCTGCCCCAACAAGAAAACCCCGGTCGGTGGCTGTGGGCGCATCCGTAACCCCGATGATGCCCTGCGCATGATCAGCGAGGGCCAACTGGACATGGTGGGGATGGTTCGCCAGTCCATCGCCGACCCTCACTGGCCCCGCAAGGTCCGCGAGGGGAGGGTGGATGAGATCCGCGAGTGCAGCTACAACAACACCTGCCTCGCCGGCTTGTTTACATACCGAGCCATCGAGTGTGTTCAGAACGCCTCTGCTGGTGAGGAGTATAAAGGTTTCTACCCCGAGGAGTTTGCCCCGGCGCCGGAAAAGAAGATGGTGCTGGTGGTAGGTGGAGGGGCTACAGGGATGGAGGTGGCCCGGGTGGCGGCCGCCAGGGGCCACACCGTCGACCTCCACGAAGCCCAGGAGAACCTGGGTGGCCACACCTCCCTGCTGGCCCGGCTGCCAGGCTGCGCCGAGTGGGCGAGGGTGGTGGAGTATAGGGAGAGGATGGTGCGCAAGCTGGGGGTGACCGTCCACACCAAATCGCCCCTGACGGCCAGCCAGGTGCTGGAGTATGGGGCCGATGCTGTGGTCTTCGCCACGGGGGCAGACTGGGACCGCACCGGCAACAACCCCCTCACCAAGGAGCCCATTCCCGGCTACGACAAGCCCCACGTCCTTGTCCCGGAGGATATCCTTAGCGATGGGAAGACCGTGGGGAAGCGGGTCCTGATCGTGGACAGCGACGCCTACCTCATGGGGGTGGGCCTGGCCGATATCCTGGCCAGCCAGGGGAAGGAGGTCACCCTGGTCGCCTACCCCAATGTCGGCTACTACCTGCTCATAACGATGGAGCTGGGGGCCGCCCTTCGCCGTCTCGCCGAGCTTAAGGTGCGCATGCTACCCCAGCTATTCGCCGCCCAGATCACCGATGATGGGGCCGACCTGTTTAATATCTGGACCATGGAGGGTCAGTCCGTCCAGGCCGACAACGTCATCCTGAGCAGCAGGCGGGTTCCCCGCACATCCCTCTACCGCGAGGTGAAGGCCAAGGCGGGGGACGCCGGCCCGGCGGTGCACCTGACGGGCGAGGCCATCTCCCCCAAGACCTTCTTCTCCATGTCGAGGGCCATGTATTGGGCCCATAAGCTTGGGCGGTCGCTATAGAGCTGGCGAACAAAGGTTTCCTAAAGCGGTTGGGGCGATGCCGACCTGGGTAGTCTGTGTCAAGCAGACGGTGGATACCGAGGCGCCCCAAATCCCGCTTCGGGACGGGCATCTGGACGAGGCCCGGGTGCAGTTTCGGCTCGGGGAATGGGAAGCGGCAGCCATCTCCCTGGCCGTGACTCTTAAGGAGACCCATGGGGGCGAGGTGGTGGCCGTTGCGGTAGGGCCGCCGCGGGTGAACGAGGCCCTCCGCCGCAGTCTGGCCCTGGGCGCCGACCGGGCCTACCACGTAGTAGCCGACTCAGCCCCCTTGGCTGACCCCATCCTGGCGGCCGAGGCCTTGGCTGGGCTGTTACAGGGCGCCCTGAGCGGGGCCTTCGACCTGGTCCTAACCGGGGAGCAGGCTGAGGATGATCTGGCCTCGGTGGTGCCTTTCTGGCTGGCGGGGCGGCTGGGCCTACCCTGCGTCTGGAATGTCCAGCGCTGGGTGGGCCTGGCCAATGGCCAAGCCGAGATGTGGCGGGAGCGGGAGGGGGGTGTGGCCGAGCGGGTTCGGGTCCCTCTGCCGGCGGTAGTGGCTGTGGCCAGTGGTGTAGCACCACCCCGTTATGCTCCCTTTAAAGCTGTGCGTGAGGCGAAGACCAAGCCCCTGGCCACCATCCCCCTACCCGACCTATGTGCAGCCCCAAAGGCTGTTTGGCAAGAGGTAGCGGTCTTCGAGCCCTCTAGCGAGCGTGACACAACCTTCCTCCAGGGCAGCCCGGCCGAGGTGGCGGAGGCCCTGGCCGGCATCCTAAGGGAGCAGCTAGGAGGTCAACCGTGAGGGCCCTCTGGGTGGTGGCTGAGCCTCAAGACATGGCCGACCCTTCCTCCCTGCAGGAGCGCCTGACTGCTGCTCGGGACCTGGCTGGGCGGCTGGGGACAGAGGTTGTGGTAGTTGGTGGGGAAGGGATCGTGGCCGAGGGGGCGGACCGTCTCCTGATGCTGGAGGGCGGTGTAGAAAGCGAGACCCTGGTTGCCCTGGCCCAAGAGAGGGGGCCTCAGGCCCTCCTCCTGCCCCACACAATGTGGGGGCTGGAGGCTGGGATTACCCTCGCCCAGGGATTAGGAGCAGCACTAGTTACCGCCTGCCTCTACTTCGACGGCTTCGGCCACGACCTACGTGTGGTGCGCAACGTCTGTATGGGCAAACTGGCCCAGGCCGTTGCCCTGCCTGATGATCGCCCTTGGGTGATGTGCCTTTTGCCGGGGGCCTTTCCTCCCCTGGAAGGGGCCAACCCACCGCAGGCGGTGGAGCGGGCAGCAGGCGTAAACCCAGCCGCAAGCCTGGTAGAGGTTCTGGAGCAGAGCCGTCCAGAGGCCTCCACGCAGGACATCCGCCAGGCAAAGGTGTTGGTGGCACTAGGCCGGGGGGTTGGGGGGCTCGACTTCATCGAGCAGTGGGCCCAGCCTCTAGCGGAGCGATTAGGCGGGGCCCTGGCTGCGTCGCGACCAGCGATAGACGCCGGCTGGCTGCCCCATGACCGGCTAGTGGGTGTATCGGGAGCGACGGTGCGCCCACGGGTCTACCTGGCCCTGGGGATTTCGGGAGCCAGCCAGCATGTGGCGGGGATGGGCGGGAGCCGCTGCATCATCGCAGTGAACAGGGACCCCAGGGCCCCCATTTTCCGCTATGCTCACTACGGAGTGGTCGGCGACGCGCGGGAGATAGCA
>JBHIBI010000147.1:0-3670 GCA_046758985.1 Dehalococcoidia bacterium | reverse complement strand
CAGCGCTTGGTGAAGCGGCGGAAGTTCTTGCGGCTCAGGGCTTCTCGCTCCTCCTTGCCCAGGGCGGTCCACACCCGGTGCTCATGGCGCACCAGGGGCAGGGAGGCATCGGCCACGATGCGGTAGCCGACGGCCTTCACCTGGAAGCTGAAGTCCAGGTCCAGGTTGCGATAGAAGCGGAAAGTCTCCCGCATCAGGCCCGCCTGCTGGAGGGTCTCCCGGCGAAGGGCCATGCAGTAGGCCTGCATGGCATCGGCCTCCCCCGCCTCCACCTCGTGGAAGTGGTGGAGGTCGCTGCTGTGAAGCCCCCAGGGCCCCACGATGCCCACCGAGGGGTCCTGCAGATGGCGCGCTAGGGGTGCCAGGAGGTCGCCCGTCACCTCCACGCTGGTGTCGAGGATCAGGACCACGCGGCCCCGGGCCTGCTTCAGGCCAGTGTTCTTGGCCGCCCCCTCGCCCAGAACATGGTCGGTGTGACATACGCGGAGACGGGGCTCTCTCCAAGATGTCTCTTCCAGCCATTGGGCCGTCCCGTCGGTGGAGCCGTTGTCCACCACCAGCACCTCCAGGTCGTGGTCTCCAGCGTGGCGCAGCAGCGAGTTGAAGCAGCGTTGCACATCCCCCAGGTAGTTGCAGGCGACGACCACCGCGGAGAAGTCCACGGTGGCGGGCAGGTCAAGGAGCCAGGGCACCTCTCTAGGAGAGGAGATGGCCGGCCACCGCTCCAGGCGTTGCTCCAGGGGCGTCTTGGGCCGGGCGTGTGAGCCCTGGGTGGTGTCCTCCACCATATAGGCCTGCCGTGAGATCTCCTCCCGGAGCTGGTCCGCCGGCTGGTAGTGGCCCTGCTGTCGCAGCTCGCTGCGGTGCTCCAGGGTACGGGTTATCTGTGGGGGAGCCTGGTACTCCTGAGGCACCCGGTCCAGCCCCAGCCCCAGCAGGCGGTCGAACTCCAGCAGCAGCTTGAGCTTGGCCTGGTCGGGCAGGTCGGAGTTGAGCATGGCCCAGACCAGGGTCAGGGCACCGGGCAGGTTCAGGTCGTCGTTGACTTGGTCCCAGAAGCGAGCGCGCCACTCCCCCTCGGCAGGTATTGGCTGGGCCAGGGGTAGGAGAGTGAACCACTCCCACACACGGTGTCGGAGGCGGTAGAGGGCCTTTTCAGCGGCCCGCAGGGAGGAAAAGGTGAAGTTGAGGCGGTTGTGGGAACGGACGGTGAGGCAGAGGTAGCGGAAGGCCATGGGGTCGTAGCCGCGGGCATTGAGATCGTCCAGGGTGTAGTCGTTAGCGGCTGACTTGGCCATCTTCACGCCGTCGGCTAGGAGGTGCTGGCCGTGGAGCCAGTGGCGGACGAAGGGTACGCCGAAGGCCGCCTCGCTCTGGGCGATCTCGTTCTCGTGGTGGGGGAAGATGTTGTCCACGCCGCCGGTATGCAGGTCGAGCTGCTCGCCCAGGTACTTGGTGGACATAGCGGAGCACTCGATGTGCCAGCCGGGGAAGCCCTCGCCCCAGGGGCTGGGCCACTTGACCTCACGGCCCGGCTCTGCCGCCTTCCAGAGGGTGAAATCCCTGGGGTCGCGCTTCTGGGGGTCTGCCTCCCCCCGCACCGCCTCCATCAGGCTCTCGCCGGTGTTGCCCGAGAGCTGGCCGTAGGCGGGGAACCTGCCCACGTCAAAATAGATGGTCCCCGCCACCTCATAAGCGTACCCCCGCTCCACCAGCCGCTGCACTATGGCCAGCATCTCTGGGATGTGTTCCGAGGCCCGGGGGTACTGGTGGGCGGGGAGAATGTTCAGCAGGGCTTCGTCGCGGAGAAAGGCCTCGGTGTAGAACTGGGCGATCTCCTGGGGTGTCTTCCCCTCGGCCAAGGCGGCCAGGATGATCTTGTCGCCGCCCCGCTCTAGCAGCTCCTGGCGCATGTGGCCCACATCGGTGATGTTCTTCACCTGGGTGACGGTATGTCCCTGCTGCTCCAGGGCCCGCCGCACCCAGTCGGCCATGAGGTAGGTCCGCAGGTTGCCCAGGTGGGCGTGGCGGTACACCGTGGGCCCGCAGGTGTACATCCGCACCACGCCCGGCTCCCGGGGAACGAAGGGGTCAATTCGCTTGCTCAGGGTGTTATGGATACGCAGCACTGGGGCACCTTCGCCGTGCTTCTCTCCTATTATACCAGTCGAGGGACGCGCGGGCATCCCAACTGCCAGCTTCGTTGACAGCAGGGAGAGATGCCCATAGAATCCAGCTAAGTCCCATGACCACGATACGCCAACTCTTTGAGCTCCAGGAGCTGGACCAGCAGCTCGCTCAGCGGCACAGCCGGCTGGCCTCCCTGGAGGGCATGCTGGGCAACAAGGATGAGCTGGCACCCCTGCGGGAGTCGGTGGAGCAGGGACAGCGCAAACTCCAGGAGCTCAGAGCGCAGCAGCAGGAACAGGAATTGCAGGTGGAGACGCCGCGGCAAAAGCTGGCCGACCTGGAGGCCAAGATGTACGGTGGGACGGTGACTAACCCCCGGGAGCTGGAGGGCATGCAGCAGGAGGCAGGGATGCTCCGGCGGCACCTGAGCCAGGGGGAGGACAGGCTGCTGGAGGTGATGCTGGCCTTAGAGGAGGCCCAAGGGCTCGCCCAGGAGGCTGAGGCGCGACTGGAGGAGGCGGAGGGCCGCTGGCAGGCCCAGCAGGAGGCGTTGCAGGAGGAGTACCGCCAGCTCCAGGGGGAGGTCCATCACCTGGAGACCCTGCGAAAGGAGCAGGCGGCCCGCGTCGCCTCTACGGACCTGGCCCTCTACGAACGCCTGCGTGCTGCCAAGGGAGGCCGGCCGGTAGCTCGGGTAGAGCGGGGTATGTGCCGGGGCTGCCAGGTCACGCTACCAACCCACGAGCTTCAACGGGCCCGAACGGCCCGAGAGCCGCTCTTGTGCCCCAGTTGCGGGCGCATCCTGTACCTGAGCTGAAGCCCGGTCCCCGTCAGGGTGCTCCCTCAAGAAAGGGTGCGCCTTGACCCCTCTGAGCCCCTCTGCTACAGTGGAGATGGAGACAGCCAAGCGGGCCGGGTGACCGCTCCGACGAAGAGTTGGGGAGGAAAGTCCGGGCTCCACCGGGCAGGGTGCTGGGTAACGCCCAGGCGGGGTGACCCGACGGAAAGTGGCACAGAAACATACCGCCCGCATCCCGATGGGCACCTACCCATCGGGATGCGGGTAAGGGTGAAATCGGGAGGTAAGGGCTCCCGGCTGACCGTGGCAACACGGCGGCGGCCAAACCCCACCCGGAGCAAGGCCAAATAGGGGGACTAAGGGTGCCCGGCCCATCCCCGGGTAGGCCGCTGGAGGCGGTGGGTAACCACCGTCCTAGAGAGATGGTCGCCGTCCCGAGCCCCTCGGGATACAGAACCCGGCTTACAGGCCCGCTTAGCTGCTCCTATACGTATTCTTTCCCTGTTAGTTTGACGAATTTCTAATACATCGCCCTAGAGATCAAGCCCTCTGTGAGCATGTAAACCATCATCCAGAGAAGTCCCGCCCGCCAAGCTGATCCATGCCTATGGTAACCCAACCGCGACCGTGGAATCGTAGCTGGGCAGTGAAGGGCACGGTGGCCTCAGCTCCGGCCACGGCTCCCAGACTGCCCTACCGCACCACGACCACCTCAATCGCGGAAGGACTTTATGAACTTTC
>JBHIBI010000146.1:0-3682 GCA_046758985.1 Dehalococcoidia bacterium | reverse complement strand
CGCCGGGCAGCCAGAAGTGGAAGGGGATGATGGCCGCCTTGATGCTGAAGGCCACCAGCAGCAGGGTGGCCACGGCGGTGAGCAGGGCGGTGTCCTCGGCCTGGGCCACCCGCACCGAGAGGTGGGCCATGTTCAGCGTCCCCATGAGGCCGTAGAGGAGCCCCACCCCGATGAGGAAGAGGGCGGAGGCGATGAGGTTGATGACCACGTACTTGAAGGCCCCCTCCATCTGCAGGGCGCGGCCCCCGATGGACATGAGGGCGTAGGTGGCGATGAGGGTGACCTCGAAGAAGACGAATAGGTTGAAGATGTCCCCCGTGAGGAAGGCCCCGTTCACGCCGGCCAGGAGCAGCAGGAACAGGGGGTGGAGGTACTGTTCCTGTTGGCGCTGGGCGGTGACCAGGGTCAGTCCTAGGCTGGCGACGGCGATGACCGCCGTGGCCGAGACCATCAGGGTGCTCAGGAGGTCGGCCACCAGCACGATGCCGAAGGGGGCGGGCCAGTTGCCCAACTGGGTCACTTGGGGCCCCTGCTCCCGCGCCGTGAAAAGGAGGGTGAGTCCCAGCCCTAGCACTGCCGTCGAGGTCAGCAGGGCCAGGGCTCGCTGGATGAGGGGGTGCCGCCAGAACAGGACCGCCACCACGGCCACCAGCAGCGGCAGGATCACCAGCAGCGCCACCAGCTGGCTCATCCGCGGAGCCTCCGTAGGTCATCCAGGTCGTCGCTGCCGGTCTCCTGGTGGGTGCGCGCTGCCAGTGCTATCAGAAAGGCGGCTACTCCCAAGCCGATGACGATGGCGGTGAGGATGAGGGCCTGCACCAGGGGATCGGTGAACACCAGGGCCGTCTCCCCGGGGGTGTTGACAGGGACCGCTCCCCGCCGGAGACGCCCCATCACCAGGACCACCAGGTTGGCCGCTTGGGAGAGGAGCAGCAGGCCCAGCACCGTCTTGAGGACGCTGCGCCGCAGCATCAGGAAGAGCCCCGCTCCTGACAGCACACCGATGGTGATGGAAACCAGGGCCTCCATTCCTAGTCCTCCCCCAGCGAGAGGATGGCCAGCACCAGCGCCCCGATGACCAGGACGAAGATCCCCACGTCGAACATGAGGACGATGCTGACGCTCATGGGGATGTGGAACAGGGGGAGCGTCCACTCGCCGCGCAGGCCGGTGAGGAAGGGGTAGCCCAGCAGCAGGGAGAGGGCGCCCATGCCACCCGCCAGCAGCAGACCGAAGCCCAGGACCCACCGGTAGGGGAGCTGCAGGAAGGAGGAGACGCCGCCGCGGCCCCTGGTGATGAACTGGAGGGTGATGACCACCGCCATCAACACCCCGGCGATGAAGCCCCCGCCCGGGCGGTTGTGGCCCTCGATGAGCAACTGGAGGGCCAAGAGGATGCCGAAGGGGAGGATCAGCAAGGCGACGGTCTGAGGGACGGGGCTTCGAAGCACGGCTACCCCCTCCCTCGCTGGCGGAACCTCAGCATGGCGAAGACGGCCAGGGCGGCGATGCCCAGGACGGTGATCTCCCCCATGGTGTCGTAGCCGCGGAAGTCCACCACGATGACGTTGACCATGTTGCGACCGTGGGCCAGGCGCTCGGCGTTCTCTATGTAGAAGCTGGCGATGGAGGGGAACAGGGGGGCCTGGAGTACCCCCAGCATCAACACCGTCACCAGGGCCCCGAAGGCGGTGGCAAGGGCCGCCTGGAGGGCCAGCCGGTGCCTGCGGGCCTGGGTGGTGGCGAAGCCTAGCATGTGACGCAGTCCCAGCACCAGCAGCACCGCCATCAGCAGCTCCACCAGGAGTTGAGTCAAGGCCAGGTCCGGCGCGCTGTAGATGACATAGACTCCCACCACCATAGCGCCTACCAGGGATAGGCTCAAAACCGCTCCCAGGCGCTGTCGCTGAAACAGCACCGAGATGGCCCCCACCCCCAGCAGCGCCGCCAGGCCCCACTCCAGCAGGCTGCCCTGCCTGCTCAGCAGCTCGACGGAGAATGGAGGAGTGCCTACCAGGACCAGGGCCGAGCCCGACAGCAGCAGGGTGAACAGGATAATCACCACCACGTAGACACCCAGGCTGCCGTTCTGCAGGTGCCAGTAGACCCGCGGCAGGTCGTCGTACATGAAGCGGATGAAGGCGTCGTAGACCTGTTCCGCCCGGTAGCGAGCGGTGGAGACCGCTACAGCCCAGCTTAGGGCCCCCTGGCCCGCGAAGGCCGCCAGGCCTGCGCCGATGGTGACCAGGCTCAGCACCAGGGGGGTCCCCAAGCCGGTCCACAGGGCCAGGTGCACCTCGGCCTCCACCTGGGCGATGGCCCCCACCGCCGGGGCGATGAGGTCACCGGCCACCAGCGTGGGCACAATCCCCAGGGCCAGGACGGCCAGGGCCAGCACCGCTGGTGCCAGGAGGAGCGGGGCGGGTGCCTCGTGGGCGTGCACCGAGGGATCCTGAGGGCGGCCCAGGAAGGTGCCGTGAAAGTAGCGCAGCGAATAGGCGAAGGTGAGGACGCTCCCCAGCACCAGCACCAGGGGCAAGAGCCACGGGGCGACCCGGGGTGCGCCCAGTGCGGCCTCGTAGATCAGCTCCTTGCTGATGAAGCCGTTGAGGGGTGGGATGCCTGCCGAGGAGAGGGCGACAATGAGAGCGAAGACTCCGGTGAAGGGCATCAGCTTGAACAGGCCCCCCAGCCGACGAAGGTCCCGGACCCCCGTCTCGTGCTCCACGGCCCCGACCACCAGGAACATGGCCCCCTTGAAGGTGGCGTGGCTCAGCAGGTGCACCGTGGCGGCGGTGACGGCCAGCTCGGTCCCCAGCCCGTAGAGGGCGGTGAGCATGCCCAGTTGGCTCACCGTGGAGTAGGCCAGCAGCGCCTTCAGGTCCGTCTGGCGCAGGGCCAGCAGGCCCGCCAGCAGCATGGTCCCCAGGCCGAAGGAGACGGTGGGGATGGTCCACTCAGGGGCACCGTGGAAGATGGGGCTCAGACGGGCCACTAGGAAGACCCCCGCCTTGACCATGGTGACGGAGTGGAGGTAGGCGCTCACCGGCGTGGGGGCCACCATGGCCGAGGGGAGCCAGATGTGGAAGGGCATGAGGGCCGATTTGGTGAAGGCCCCCAGGAGGATCAGGCTGACGATGGGGATGAAAAGGTGGCTCTCCCGGATGGTATCGGCCTGGGCCCACAGCTCGGGCAGCTCCAGGGTGCCGGTGACCAGGTACAGCAGGATGAAGCCGCCCAGCATGGCGATGCCACCGGTGGTGATGATGAGTAAAGCCTGGGTGGCGTTCCAGCGGCCCTCCTCCTCTCGGTCCCGCAGGCCGATGAGGAAGTAGGAGCTGAGGGTGGTGGCCTCCCAGAAGATGTACAGGATGATGAGGTTGGAGGAGAGCACCAGCCCCAGCATGGAGGCCATAAAGGCTAGCATGAAGCCGTAGAACTTGAGGCGGTGCTCATGGTGGGCCATGTAGGTGTGAGAGTAGTGGAAGATAAGGGTGCCGATGCCCGTGATAAGCAGGGTGAAGAAGAGGGTGTAACCGTCGATGAGGAAGGAGAGGTTGACGCCGAAGCTGGGCACCCAGGCAACGGAGAAGGCCAGGGTCTCCCCTCGGGCCACGGTGGGCACCAGGCTTAACGCCAGGGCAAACAGGATGGCGCCGGTAGCGGTAGCCCACCAGCCCAT
>JBHIBI010000145.1:0-3699 GCA_046758985.1 Dehalococcoidia bacterium | reverse complement strand
CTCCGCCGCAAGCGCCGCCCCTACCCTGCCCTCCCGCCCTTCGACCTGGCGCACTTAGAGCGCCTGGCTCAGGCGGAGCAACCCATCCTCCCCCCCCTCGTCTTCGTCCCCCGGCCCGTCACCCTCTGCCGCTCGGTGGTCCCGGTCCCGGGGCAGGAGCTCGATGGCCTGCGGACCGCCCTGGCCTCACCGGCCGATATGGTGATCGTGGACGTGGAGGGGATGCCGGGGGAGGCCCAGCGACAGCTCACCCAGCTCGTAACCGAGGCCGCGCGCCCCGCCCAGGTGCTGGCGCTCCAGCTGGACCTCGGCCGACCCCAGGCGGGGGAGCTGCTGCAGGCGCTGCTCCAGGGTCTTCGGGAGCGGGTCCAGGCCCTCATCCTGCCCGCCGTGGATGAGCCCCCCGCGGTCCGACAGGCAGCCGGCCTCCTGACCACTGTCGAGCGGGAGGTGGGCCTGCCCGTTGGCGCCCTGGCCCTGGGGGCCCGGCTCAGGCAGCCAGAGACCGTGGAGCGGCAGAGTTACGCCATTGCCACGGCCAGCCGACGGATGCGGTGGCTCTTCCTCGATCTGCCCGAGGCGCAGCCGAAGGAGGACCCCGCCGATCCCGAGACCAAAGGGTATTACTACTACCGCTCGGCCCTGGTGGCCGCGACCGCAGCGGCCGATCTCGACGCCGTGGACGGCAGGAGCGCCGCCGCGCATCTGGAAGCGGAGACCCTCTTTGCCGCCAATCTCGGCTTACACGGCAAGCTGGTCACGCCCGAGCAGGCAGCACGGGTCAATGCCATCATGAATCCCCCCCGGGCCGGCGCGCCCCCCCCGGAGGCGAAGGGCCCGGCCGTGGAGGTGTACAAGGCGCGCTGGATCAATTCCGTGGAGCGGGCCCTGGAGATCCTGGAGCTGTATGCCACCGCCGATCAGGACCGGCACCTGGGGGCAGTGGCCTATCCCGATCCGGTGACTGGCCAGCCCGAGCTGGTGGATGCGGCCACGGCGCGGATCTACTACCGGCAACTGGAGCGGGCGTTCAAGGCCCGGCAGCTCACCACCGCCGAGACCGAGCGGTATGTGGCAATCCCCGATGTATGGTCTTCGGGGGCATCAAGAGGAAAAGTCGCTTTCGCGCCGACCGCCCTGGGTGGGGATCATCCGCCTCCTTTAACTAGGTGAGGAGGTCTCGGATCCGCCGCTCCTCTTCGGGGGTCAACGGTCTTCCTCCATGGCGGACAATTTTCCAGGGGGTGAATCCCCCTGGAGTCCTCAGGGAGTTTGTGGGGAGTGGAGCACTACCCTAAAGTTTCCTTCACGCGAGGTGGCAACGGTGCAGACCGAGACATCGGCAGCGCCACGCCATAGGTGGCAGGAGGCCCTCTGGCTGGCGGGCATCAGTGGGGTGATGGCGCTGGTGCAGTTGCCCTTCGCCAGCTATGTGGCCTCCCTGCCCTTGATACGGGAGGAGTGGGGGCTCACCAACGCTCAGGCTGGAACGGTCTACTCTGCCTACCTGGCGGGGTTGGCACTGGCGGCCCTGCTCATGATCCCCCTCACGGACCGCTTCTCGCCCAGGATGCTCTTCCTGGCCTCCGTGTGGGGCAGCGTCATCGCCAACCTGTTCTTCCCCCTGTGGGCCAGGGACTTTCTCACCGGCACTCTGCTACGGTTCGTGGCGGGCCCCTGTCTGGTGGGGGTCTATGTGCCGGGTATCCGCATCGTCTCGGAGCACTTCGCCCGAGGGCGGAGGGGTATGGCCGTTGGGTTATTCGTCAGCGCCTTCCACCTGGGGAACTCGATCTCCCTGGCCGTGATGAGTCTGCTCTTGCGCTACTTCGAATGGAGGACTTCTTACCTCGTTTCGGCGCTACTGGCCTTCAGCGGGATAGTCCTGGCCCACCTGTTGTTGCGCACCGAGGTAGGCGAAGCGCCCGATGTGACCAGGGGCTCAGGGCGGCTAAGCATGGCACCCCTTCGGAGCAAGCCACTGGTGCTCATCACTGCGAGTTACGCCTTTCACGCCTGGGAGCTCTACGTGGTGCGGGTGTGGCTGCCGCCATTCCTCGCGGCGGTCCTGTTGGCCAGGGGGATGGGGCCCACGCAGGCGGCGGCTACGGCGGCAGGCCTGGCGGCCCTGATGCTGGCCATGGGTGCCCCAGGCCCCTTCCTGGGTGGCTTCCTCTCTGACCGGATGGGGAGGGCCGCCGCCGCCGCGCTGCTCCTCAGCCTCAGTGGGGCCGTCTCCTTCATCATCGGCTGGCTGGCGGACGCACCCTGGGGGATGTTGCTGGCTCTCGGTACGGTGTACGGATTTGCAAGCGCCGCGGACTCCGCCATTTACTCCACCGGCGTGACGGAGCTGGCAGACCCCCGAACGATGGGCTCCTCCCAGGCCTTCCATACCTTTTTTGGGTACGGGGCGGCGGTCCTGGGGCCGGTGGTCTTTGGAGGGGTGCTGGACCTGTCGCCGACGGGGGTATCCTGGGGGCTGGGCTTCTCAACCGCCGGTGTTGCCGCTGTTCTGGGGGTAGCTGCCCTCCTGTGGCTGCGCCGCCTGCCGGAGAGTGCCCGTATGGCCCGGGGCAGGCGGTAGGCACTGGGGTGGGAGGCCTGGCCCTGTCAGGCTTTTCTTTACCCCCAGCCGCTCCGCGATCTGGACCAGGGTCATCCCCTCGGCCCGAGCGTCGCCACCTAATCCCGGTGAAAAATCCTCCAAGGATCGGCCACCGTTGTGCCAGCGGGGCTCCCCGGCAGGGTGGCGGCGCAACGCAGAAATGCGCCTCTGGCATTTAACTTGCAAATTTGACTGCAATGTCCCCGATGGCGTCTTCATGGCGCAACGGGAATTTTTGGGTTCAAGCCATGGCTACGCCGTTCTCGCGAAGGGGGGCGATGATAGTACAAGATCGGTGCTACGAACACCAAGGCCCAGGGCCGGTCCGAACGGCCTGGCTGCGGTCTCGGGCCGCCAGGGGGCGGGCAGTGGTTCTCAGTCCAGCGGAGGTCGCCACCCTCTTCGCTGCCTGCTGGGACGCTTGGAAGGCGAGGCTGGCGGGGAATGCGGAGGGGGCCGCGGAGGGTCTGGTGGCCTCGCAGCATCCTGCGGCGCACCCGGTCGCCGGGCTTGCGCTCCTCCAGGGGATCACCGGGACCTCGAAAAATGTGGCTCCGTGGTGGCCCGGGGGGAGTCGGCCATGAACCGGCGCATGGCGCATCTCCGGGCACTCGTGGAGACCGGATTGGAGCTGTCCGGGGACTTCTGTTGCGAGGCGGTCCTCCAGAGGATTGTAGAGCAGGTCGTGGAACTGGCCGGCTGCCGGTATGGGGCGCTGGCGGTCCTGGACAATCAGGGCCGAATCGCTCAGCTCTACACCGCCGGGGTCGATCCGTCCACCCGGGCTGCGATCGGTCATCTCCCCGAGGGGAAGGGGATCCTAGAGGTCGCCATTCGGGAGCAAAAAGTCCTGCGCCTGCGGGATCTGACCCGAGACCCCCGCGCCTGTGGTTTCCCGCCCCACCATCCTCCGATGAAGAGCTTCCTGGGGGTCCCCATTATTGCACAGGGGCAAGTCCTGGGGGAGCTTTACCTCGCCGAGAGACAGGAGGCCGAGGCGTTCAGCGCTGAGGACGAGGCCCTCGTCGTCGCCTTGGCCCGCCACGCCGCCATCGCCATCGAGAATGCCCGTCTCTTCCAGGAGATGGAAT
>JBHIBI010000144.1:0-3741 GCA_046758985.1 Dehalococcoidia bacterium | reverse complement strand
TGGAGGGCGTCGGTAGCTACGTGCAGGAAGGCCCCGCGAACGTTGAGGCTCTGATAGGCGGTGGCCTTGAGGATCGAGGCGCCGAGCAGTTGGGCCCCCAGGCCCGTGGTAGCGATAAGCACCATGGGCAGAGCGTGCACCTGGGGAGGCTCCAGGAACCGCCTGGAGGCCTCGTAGCCGATGTAGGCAGCCACCCCCCAGAGGGTGAGGCCGTTGATGAGGGCCGCCAGGATCTCTGCCCGCTGGTAGCCGAAGGTACGGCGGGGGCTTGCGGGTCGGAGGGCAAGCTGAAGGGCTACCAGGGCCAGTACCAGCGCGCCCACGTCGGAGAGCAGGTGTCCAGCGTCGGAGAGCAGGGCCAGGCTGTTGGTAAAGTAGCCGCCCAGGGCCTCCACCACGAAGAAGGTCCCGATGATGAGCAGGACCAGGCGCAGGCCTTTGCGACTGGCCGCACGGGCAGGAGCAAAGGTGGTGCCTGTGCGCATCTGTTACCTTTCGGTGAGGGTATGGGGACTTGGCTGTGGAGCAGGGGTCGTCGGTGGCTCGGCAAGGGCAGCGAGACGGCCACCTTCGTCCCTCAGGTGGCTTATGGTCAGGAGGAGAAGGGTGCGGATATGGGCGTCGGCAAGGGTATAAAAGACACGCCGTCCCTCCCGGCGGGCCTTCACCACCCGGCGGTTACGGAGCACCCGCAGGTGCTGGGAGACGGCGGACTCGGAGAGTCCCACGATGGCAGCCAGGTCACAGGTGCAGAGCTCCTGATGCAGCAGGCTATGGACGATCCTGGCCCGGCTGCCATTGGCCAGGGAGCGGAAGGTCTCTGCCATCTGGGCGTACTCCTCCGCACCGGCCAGGAGCCTCCGAACAGCGAACACCCGCGCCGGGTCTGCACCCGGCACCTCGCACAGCTCCGTCTCCGGACGCTGTGACTGTGTCGCCAACGGCTCTTCAGTAGTCAAGGCATTCCTTTCAACTATTTAGCGATAGCTAAATCCTATTCTACAACGCCCCTCGGAGGCTGTCAACGGACCACAGGAGGGCGCAGGCTTGAGGGGAAGATGAGCCCCGGTACTGTTGACAGGGATGCTACCAAGTCCCTACAATCGGGCACTGCCCATTACGCAGCGCGGCTATAGAGGGTTGTTGTGAAGAAGACAAGGCTCAGTAATTTCCTAGAGATCGAGCATCCAGTCCTCCAGGCGGGGCTACCCTGGGTATCCAACCCCGAGCTGGTGGCAGCGGTGTCCGAGGCGGGCGGCCTGGGGTCCCTCCATCCCACAGCGGGGATGGCTGCCGACGGAGACGTGGTGGAGAACCTGCGGGAGAACGTGCGCCAGACGCGGCGTCTCACCGACCGTCCCTTCAGCGTCAGCCTCAACCTGGCCAATCCTGCCATCCAAGACCTCCTGGCTGCGGTGGTCGAAGAAGGGGTCCGCGTTGTCATCACCTACGGGGGGAGCCCTGCACTCCACACGGGGTATCTGCAAGGGAACGATGTCAAGGTGCTGCACCAGGTGGCTACGGTGCGCCACGCCCGCAGTGCCGAGGCCCACGGGGTTGACGCCATCATCGCTGAGGGGGTGGAAGGGGGCGGCTTCCGGGGCCCCGACGAGCTGACCACCCTGGTGCTGGTGCCCCAGGTGGTGGACGCGGTGACGGTGCCCGTGGTGGCCTCAGGGGGGGTCAGCGATGCCCGGGGCTTTGCGGCAGCCCTGGCCCTGGGTGCCGAGGGGGTGCAGATCGGGACCCGCTTCGTGGCAACCCACGAGTGCATCGCCCACCAGCGGTATAAGGAGGCCGTCCTCAGTGCGATTGACACCGGCACCATCCTGGCGGGGCGGTACCACCTGCCCACCCGCCTGCTGCGCACCGACGTTGCCCTGCGCTTGAAGGACGAGGTGCCGCCGGCGAAGAGTGACCGCGCAGCCTACTGGGAGGAGCGGTTTGGCATCGCCAGCGTCCGGGCCGCCTTCCTGGAGGGGGACCTGGACAACGCCGTCGCCTACTGTGCCGCCACCGTGGGGCTGGTCTCGGAGATCACCAGCGCCGCCGAGGTGGTGCAGAGCCTGGTGGAGGGTGCCGAAGCCATCCTGCGCAAGGGCAGCTAGCCCGCCCCCCTTCGTCAAGCTCAGGGCATCGCTTCCAGCTCCTGGTCAATGAGGGCCTCGGCGTACCGCAGGAGGGTCTCCCGTCTTTCCGGGGGTGTCTCGCGGCTCTGCTCCAGGTAGCGCTGGAGCACCTGCCGGGGGGTCAGGCCCTCCACGGCCTCGGGGGGCAGGCGCAGCCGCCGCTCCCGCTCCACGTCCTTGTAGATGGCGGCGACATAGTGGGCGCGCTGCAAGGCCGCCCGGACCTCTTCATCCCGGATATGCCCCTCCAGCCCCGCGGGCACCTGGATGCGCAGCCGCACCACGGCCTCGTCCACGAACTTGCGGGCGATGGCCTTGAGCACGGTAGCCGTGGGGTCGGGGTCGCCGGGCTGGATGATAGCCTCGATGGTGACGAAGGGGCGGGCCCAGCTCTCCTGGAACCGGAAGTCGGCGAGGCGCTGGCCACGAGGTTTGGACGGGTCCAGGTCCACCACGCAGAAGCCCTTAGTGTCGTTCTCCTCGCTGAAGTCCACCCGCTGGAGGCTGCCGGGGTAGACCACCAGGGGGTTCTGGTGGAGCACCTGGTGCTTGTGGACGTGGCCCAGGGCAACGTAATCGAAGGCGGGGTTGGCCACGACACTGGGCAGCAAGATGTGGTCTCGCACCAGGGTCATGGACTGCTCGGTGCCGGTGGTGGCGCTGGAGATGGTGACGTGGCCCGCCAGCACGGCAGGGAGGTCGGGGTCGAGGCGTTCGGCCTCCTCGGCCAGGAGGCGGGCCAGGCGCTCCTGGATGGCCTGGTTGACCTGGTCCAGGGTCATGCCTCGGGTTCCCTCTGGGCTGGTGCTGTGGGTCTCTTCGCGGGCGAGGAAGGCGCTGCGGCGTATCCAGGGCAGGGCCACCACCTGGAGGGGGCCGCTACGGGTCTCGATGCGCTGGGTCTCGAGACGATCGCCGACGTAGACGCCGGGCACCTCCAGGGTGCGGTAGATCTCCACGGCGGTGGCGCGGCTGACGGCGTGGGGCAGGTCGTGGTTGCCGACGAGGAGGAAGACGGGCACGCCCCCGGCGGTGAGGCGCAGGAGGCGGCGGGCCAGCTCCCGCTGGTTGGTCTGGGAGGGGTCGCGGCTGCGGTAGGCGTCGCCGCAGAAGAGGACCAGGTCTACGGTGTTCTCCAGGGCATAGTCCACCAGGGCGTCGAGGCTCTGGAGGAAGTCCAGCAGCCGGGTAGAGAGGCCGGTGTCGGGGTCTACGCGGCCGTAGTTCTCCACGCCGATGTGCAGGTCAGCGAAGTGGAGGATGCGCATGGGCTACGCTCCCCTCTCTGGGTTGATTATTTGGCGCGCCAGGGGTGCTCTTTGATTGTTCTGCTGAAAAAGTGAGGGGTTGCCAAGCTGTAGGGTGCTGGATTTGTTGATTGTTTCCTTCGACGGGCCCTTCGACAGGCTCAGGGCAGGCTCAGGACAGGTGCCAGATGGCCGGGTGATTCCTTCGGCTGGGCTCAGGACGAGGCGGCTGTGGTAGTGCATGGCCCTTACAGGATACCTGGGGTGGGGGTTGGGGGCAAGGGCGCGGTGGCGGGGAGGTGGGAAAGAGAAGAGAATTGACAAAGAAGAAGGGTAAAGTCCCATTTTAGCCACTAGATTAGCTT
>JBHIBI010000143.1:0-3766 GCA_046758985.1 Dehalococcoidia bacterium | reverse complement strand
TGCTGGAGTCGTTCGGCATGATGCCTGATGCAGAGGTGGAAGAGAACTACGGCCACCTCTATATCTACAACAACGGCACAGGCACTCGGCAACTGGTCATCAAGCACAAGGACGCCGGCGTGGTCTATACCGGCACCGTCAATCTTGCCTAGGAGGAACCATGCCCATCTCCATCAGCTACGACCACATAGTCCTGGAGGGCGCTACCGCCTGGATCGACGAAACCCCCGCCAGAACGGTGGAGGTGGAGGTGCATTACCACCTGGCCTCCACCTCCACGCCTGGCGAGCGGTTGACCCGAGTCCCCCTCCGGCAGCGGGAGAGCGACCCTACCTCGCTGCTCCAGCAGCCCTTCGACAGCTCCCAGCTTCTCGCCGCTCCCACCATGGCCGACGTGATCCGGGTCCTGGCCTCGCAGATGGAGGCGGCCCTCCAGCTCAAGGAGGGGGTCTAGCCCCAGGCGATGTCCTGAGGTCTTCGAGTGAGCCCCTCGGGCTGAGCCTCAGGACGAAGCCTCAGACGAACTCCTTGCCGAAGGACGGTACAGGATGGACCTGCCAGCCCAGCTTGCTCCCGAGGAGCTCAGGTGGCTCCGCCACCTCTCCCTCAACGCTCAGGCGCGAGGCGTGGAGGCCGAGGAGGCCCGGCTCAAGACACAGCGGGCCCAGCTCACCCTGAGCCAGTACCTCCTCTCCCTGGAGCGCAAGTACGGGCTGCTGGGCCAAGAAGCCTCCATCGACATCCACACGGGCCGGATTCTCCCCAGCTCGTCCTGAGTCCCGAGTATCGGGATCGAAGAACAAGGAGGCAGCGGATGGACATTACCCAGATGCGGACCAGGGTACGGCGGGACCTGCGCGATGAGGACCCAGCCAGCCAGCGCTGGAGCGACGCCTCGCTGGACCGCCACATCGAGCACGCCCTGCAGGACCTGAGCCTGGCCATCCCCCTGGAGACGGTGGCTACCCTGACGACCCCTGGGGGAAGTCGCGACCTCTCCCTAGCCAGCCTCTCAGACCTCATCTCTGCGGAAGCGGTGGAATACCCTACCGGCAGGTACCCCGTGGCCTACGTCCCCTTCAGCCTGTGGGGGGACACCCTGAGCCTCCTGGTGGACCAGGCACCCCAGGCGGGCGAGGAGGTGAAGATCTACTACGGCAAGCTCCACACCCTGGACGCCCTGGGCTCCTCGCTGCCCCCCTACCTGGAGGAGCTGGTGGCCGTGGGTGCTGAGGGCTACGCCGCCCTAGAGTGGGCCACCTTCGCCACCAACCGCACCAACGTGGGCGGCCCCCAGACCTGGCGGCACTACCTCACCTGGGGGCAAGAGCGGCTGGCACAGTTCCACAAGGGGCTGGCCCGCCTCAGCCGCCGCAACACCGTCCGGGTGCGGCGGCTGTATCCCCCCGCACACTCCCTCCCCTCAAGTACCAGCCTGGGAAGCGGATAGCATGCGTCTCCTGTCGTCCTCTCTGCTGGCCGCCCAGCAGAGCGCCTCGGCCCACCCCTTCGTCCAGGTAAAGGTGGAGGACCGCACCACCGGCGTGGTCCGGCTGCGGGCGGAGCAGCTCTACCAGGGCAGTGAGCCCGATTACCACCACGCCGTCACTATGCCCGGCGATGGCTCCCTGGTACGGGCCAGGGTCCACCCCTCCACCAGCTACCTCTACATCCAGCGGGTGACCAACCCGGGCCCCACCAGTGACTTCAGCCCCTGGACCTTCCTGAACACCGTCTCCCCCGGGGCCAACATCACCCTCTGTAGCCAGGGCTCTGAGGTCAGGCTGTTCTACATCCACAACGCCGACCGGAAGAGCGTGTGGTACCGCAAGAGCAACGACTACGGTGCCACGTGGGGTTCCTCCACCCAGGCCTTCTCGCCGGCGCTGAACAAGGTGCTCTGGATAGCTGCGGCCTTCAGGCCCGACGGCACTGTGGGGTTGGCCTATGCCTCCGATTTCCCCAGGGTGTACTTCCGCACCCAAGCCCCGGGCCAGTACTGGGACCCCTCCTCCACCTGGCCCTACAGCGCTGCTTCCCTCTCGGGACTGGCCTGTACCTATTTCGCCGACTGGAACCTGATCATTACCGGCGAGCCCTACTCGGGGCAGTACCGTGTCTGGAGCCTGGTGTACGGCGATGGCGGGCAGCAGCCGGTGGGCACCTGGTCCAGCCGAGAGGAGCTGGTGGTGACCAGCCAGGGGGCAACCATGGAGTTCCGTACCCCCTTCCTGGCGCACCCGGACATCTTCCGCCTGTTCTTCGTGGAAAAGTTCAGCGGCGCCTTCTCCTACAGCCGGCCCTTGTGGAGCCATTGCCTGCCCAGCGCCACCTTCAACCAAAACCTCTGGCGAGAGCCTACCCCCCTCAACCTCTCCACCGGGTACGGCGTGGCCTTGGCCAGCGACGCCAGCTACCTGTGGCTCTCCACGGCCCGGGGCGTGTGGCGCTCTCCCCTCTCCCCAACCACCCAGGACCTCAGCGCGGACCTGCTGGAGCTGACCCTGGAGGAGGCCCCAGGTGGGGGAGCCGCCACGCTCACCCTGCGCAACGACGATGGCCGCTATAACACGGTGGGGCCTGGAACCTCCACACCCGTTATCCAGGGCTCGGAGGTGTCTATCAGCCCCGGCTACATCACCTCCGGAGGCGCCGAGGTCTCGGCGGGCCCGGCCTACTGGATTCGCGGCTGGACCTACCGCTCCGGCCGCGGCCACGCCCTCTTCACCCTGCACCTGGACGATGCCTGGACCCTGCTGGAGCACTGGCGGGCCCGCCGACAGTACGTCTGGGTCCAGGGGCAGGCCAGTGTTCAGCAGATCCTCACCTTCATCCTCACGCGAGTGGGGCTCTCCCTGGAAGTAGTGAACGCCAGCGCCACCTTCTCTACCTTCGAGCCAGAGTTCACCATCCATCCGGGAGAGAGCGGTGCCCAGGCAGTGCGGCGGCTCCTCTCCATGGTGCCCGATGTGCTCTTCTTCCGCGGGGCCACTGGCCTGGTGCGGTACCCCCAGGAGTCCGACGCCACCGATTACACCTACGGAACGAGTCACGCCCTCCTGAAAGGGGCCTACACCTCCGGCGCCGCCCGCTACAACCGGGTCCAGGCCTACGGCTCCGACCTGCTGGCAGAGAGTTTCGCCTGGGACGAGGCGGAGACCGTGTATGAGCGCCTCCTCCAGGTGCATGACCTGAATCTGCTGACCCAGGGCGAGGCCCAGGACCGGGCCGACGCGGTACTGGCCCGGGAGCTGCGCCAGGGGGTGCCCGGGGAGATCCTGGTGCCCGCCAATTGCGGCCAGGAGCTCTACGACGTGGTGGAGGTGACGGACAGCGGGGCCGGCCTCACGGCGACGCCGCGGCGGGTCCTGGGGAGCATCCTTCGCTACAGCACAGGCCCAAGGCCCCAGTACACCCAGCGGCTCCAGCTGGGCCAGAAGTGAGGAGGCGATGCGCAAGGGCATTGTGAAGGGCTTCGACAGCGGCTCCTACAGGGCCACGGTGCAACTGGTGGGCAGCACCTCGGTGTGGCTGGACAACATAGCGGTGGCTCGCAACATCCCCACAGCGGAGATGGTCACCGGCCGCTCCTGTGCCGTCCTCTTCTTCGACCCCTCCAACCCCCAGGACGCCGTGGTGGTGGCCGTGTACGCGTAACCTCAACGTCGGTATCCCGCCCAGATACTCAAAAGGGCCCCAACTTCCCCGCAGATGCTTTGAACTTTTCTTAAAAAAGTGATAGAATACAGGCGTGGCGCAGGTGAAG
>JBHIBI010000142.1:0-3782 GCA_046758985.1 Dehalococcoidia bacterium | reverse complement strand
CTTCTCCGGGTCGCCCTTTGGGGAGAAGTAGTCCCTCTGGGTCCAGAAGGCGTAGGTACGCTGTTCGACCTCGGCAGGGTTGTAGGCCTTAGGCATCACTGAGCCGGTTTCCAATGGGCCCGCCTCTCTGCTCTCCCACAGGTTCGGCCCTATTGTAGGGGTCAGGAAGCGCAGGCGTCAACGTAACGGAAGGCGACGATGTGCTAGAATGGCACCTGCGGCCACGAGCGGCGGTGCGGGCTCCGCTCCCGCCACCCGGATGGTGAGGGCGGTGCCCCTTTTTGTGCAAGAGAGAGCGTGGAGCATGAAGTTCAACGGCGTCGCCTCCCTTCTGGGGGTGACCCTCTTCCGGGGCCTGGAGCCGTGGAGACGTAACCTCTACGTCCTGTGGCTCTCCCAGTTTGCCTCCATCGTCAGCTTCAGCCTGGCCTTCCCCTTTATCCCGCTCTTCATCCAGACCTTGGGGGTTGACGACCCGCGACAGGCCGCCTTCTGGGGAGGCGTCTCCTTCAGCGCCATGGGGTTCTCCATGTTCTTCGCCAGCCCCATCTGGGGGATCCTCGGAGACCGCTTCGGACGGAAAAAGAACGTGTTACGCGCCCTCTTCGGCTCCGCCGTGCTGGTAGGAGTGACCGGCCTCTCTCCCAACGTGCCCATACTCGTCATCCTCCGCTTCTTTACGGGCATGGTCACCGGCACCGTTCCCACGGTTATGGCGCTGGTGGCCTCCATGACACCCCGGCACAAGATAGGCTTCAGCATCAGCCTGATGCAGATGGCCCTATTTACCGGCCTGGCCATCGGCCCTCTGGTGGGGGGAGTCCTGGCAGGAACGGTGGGATTTCGGGCAACCTTCTTTGTCTCGGGCATCGGCCTGGCCATCATTGGCATCCTGGTGCTCCTGGCGGTCAGGGAGAGCTTTCAGCGGCCCCAGGGTGCCACTACCTCAGAGGGTCCCGTGGCGCTGCTCCGCGGCTTCTTTACCCTGGCCACCTCACGCACCTTCCTCCCCGTCCTGGCGCTGATCCTCCTGGTCCAGAGTGTGCCGGTGACCATTCTGCCGGTGCTTCCCGTCTTCATCCGCGAGCTCTCACCGGAGAGCTCCACGGTAGCCGCGGGCATCGCTTTTGGTGTCCTCAGCGCAGCCTCCAGCGTGGCCTCGCTGGTGGTGGCGCAGGTCGGGCAGCGGCTGGGCCTCAAGCGGGTCCTGATAGGCGCTGCGTGGCTGGGGGGCATAGCCTATCTCCCCTTCGCCTTGGTGCAGAGCGTCCCCCAGGTGGTGGCGCTGGTCGCGGTCACTGGGTTTGCTCAGGGGGCCATGCTCAGCAGCGCCATGTCCCTAGTGGGAACTCTGGTTCCACCTCGGCAACACAGCCAGGCCTTTGGTGCCTTGCAGAGCGTCTTCTCCCTAGCCATAGGCACAGGGCCGCTGCTGGGGGGTGTGCTGGCGACTACCCTGGGGCTCAGAGCGGTCTTTCTGGTGGACGGCGTCCTTCTGCTGGTGGTGGGAGTCGTCGCCTTCCGGCTGGTCTCCGCCAAGGGCCAAGAGGAGGGCGGGGAGCCCTCCCCGCCTGCACGGTCTGGCTAACGTGTTAGCCCCTTACCCCAGCAGCCGCACCACCCGGTCCAGCACCCGGTGGGCCACCTCGCTCTTGGGGAGGAGAGGCAGGCGCTCCACATGCCCCTCCCGGTCGATAATCACCACCCGGTTGGTGTCCGCCTCGAAGCCGCTGCCCGGCGCGGTGACATCGTTGCCCACAATGAGATGCAGCCCCTTGCTGGCCAGCTTCGCCTGGGCGTTCTGCTCCAGGTCCTTGGTCTCGGCAGCGAAGCCCACCTTGATAAAGCCGCCCTGGGCCTCGGCCAGGATGTCGGGCGTCCTCATCAGCTCCAGGGTCCAGGACTCGGCGCCCTTCTTGACCTTCTGGGTGTGGCCCTGGGCGGGGCGATAGTCAGCTACCGCCGCCGCCATGAGGAGGGCATCAGCCGAGGCCACCGCCTTGAGGATGGCCTTTCGCATCTCCTGGGCTGTGCGCACCCGCACCACCTCCATAGCCACCGGGTCGGGCAGATGGGGTGCCGCTGTTACCAGCATCACCTGGGCTCCCCGGTCCCGGGCGGCCTCAGCCAGGGCGTGGCCCATCTTTCCCGAGGAGCGGTTGGTGATCACCCGCACCGGGTCAATGGGCTCCTGGGTCCCGCCAGCGCTCACCACCACCTTCCGGCCAGCCAGGTCGCCCTGCCAGCCCAGGAGGGCAGCGATGTGCCCCAGCAGCTCCTGGGGCTCCACCATCCGCCCCTTGCCCACCCGTCCTGAGGCCAGCCGCCCTTCCACAGGCCCCACCAGGATCACCCCCCGCGCCTTCAGCCGCTTCACATTCTCCTGGGTAGCGGGGTTATCGTACATGCGGGCGTCCATGGCCGGGGCCACCAGCACCGGTGCCCTGGTTGCCAGCAGGATGAGGGTCAGGGGGTCGTCGGCCAGCCCCAGCGCCATCTTGGCGATGATGTTGGCCGTAGCTGGCGCTACCACCACGATATCGGCCTGCTCCGCCAGTGCCACGTGCTCCAGGGGCTGCTGCGAGCCAGGGTCAAACAGGTCGGTGACCACAGGCCGCTGGGTAACGCTGTGAAAGGTGAGAGGGCTGACGAACCGGGTGGCCCCCGAGGTCAGTACCATGTCCACCAGGGCCCCCGCCTGGGTCAGCTTGCTGGCCAAGTCTGCGGCCTTGTAGCAGGCGATGCTGCCGGTGACCCCCAGGACCACCCGCTTTCCCTCCAGCGGAGGAGGCATGGCTAACCTCCCTCCTGGGGAGTCCGGTTCATCTCGTGCACCAGCCGGAGCCCGATGAGGGTGAGGTCCGGGTTCACCACGTCGATGAGGGGGGTCTCCCTGGCAATGAGGTGGGCCTGGCCCCCGGTGGCCACCACTTTGGCCTCCCCGTCCAGCTCCTCACGGAACCGGCGGACCATCCCCTCCACCAGGCTCACGTACCCGAAGATGAGGCCCGACTGTAGGGCGCTGACGGTGTTCTTGCCGATGGCCGCCTTGGGACGGACCAGCTCCACCCGGCGGAGCTGGGAGGTGCTCAGATAGAGGGTCTCGGATGCCAGGTTGAGGCCCGGGGCGATGGCACCCCCTAGGTAGTCGCCGTCCCTGGAGATGGCGTCGAAGACGGTAGCGGTGCCGAAGTCCACCACGATGGTAGGGCCGCCGTAGAGATGGTAGGCGCCCACCGTGTCCACGATGCGGTCCGTGCCCACGTCCCGGGGGTTCTCGTACAGGACCCGTACCCCAGTCTTGGTTCCGGCCCCCACCACCAGGGGCTCCAGATGCAGGTAGCCCCGGCATACCTCCTCAAAGACCGGCATCAGCGGCGGCACCACGCTACACATGGCCACCGCTTCAATTGCATCAAGGGCAATGCCCTTGGTGGGCAGCATCAGGTTCAGCGTTAGCCCGTACTCGTCGGGCTGGGTGCGTGGCTCCGTCGCCAGACGCCAGGTAGCCTTGAGGGACTCCCCCTGGAACACCCCCAGGGTGATGTTGGTGTTGCCGATGTCGATGGCCAAAAGCATCAGGTCATGCGTCTCCTGGCCAAATTATACTACAACGCCGTGCTGCCCGCCCGAAGGCCTCCATGCCTTCCAGCGGTGCGGGACGGGACGTGGGAGGGCGTGCTACAATGACCGACGGGGAGCGCCAGACCCCAAGAGCATCCCCCCGGTTGGCCCTCTGCCGTCGTCCCCTCCTGGAGGGAAAGTACCCCAACCTTATCCAA
>JBHIBI010000141.1:0-3782 GCA_046758985.1 Dehalococcoidia bacterium | reverse complement strand
CCTGCCCGAGCTGCCCGACGCCCGCCGGGAGCGCCTCACGGCCCAGTACGGCCTCCCCCTCTACGACGCCAGCCTGCTGACCGCCTCCAAGGCCACTGCCGACTTCTTCGAGGAGTGCCTCAGGCTGCGGTCTCCCCAGGGCGGTGTCCTGAGGGCCTCGAAGGGCGAGGCCCCCAAGGCACGGGCCAAGGCCCTCAGCAACTGGCTCCTGGGCGACGTGGCCCGGCTGCTCCACGCCCAGGACCGGGAGCTGGCGTCCCGCACTGCGGGACTGAAACCGGCCCACCTGGTGGAGCTGGTGGAGCTCATCGAGGAGGGCACCCTGAGCAGCAGCCTGGCCAAGACGGTGCTGGAGGAGGTTCTCCAGACTGGGAAGACGCCCGTACAGATCGTGGAGGAGAAGGGCTACACCCAGATCAGCGACGCCCAGGCCGTGGCGGAGGCTGTGGCCCAGGCTGTGGACGCTAACCCCCAGGCCGTGGCCGACTACCTCGGCGGCAAGGAGACCGCCCTGCGCTTCCTGGTAGGCCAGGTGATGAAGCTCACCCGGGGCCAGGCCAACCCCGCCATGGTGAACCAGGCCCTGAAGGAGCGCCTCAAGCGGTGAACGCCAGAACCCAAGCCGGCAACCGGTAAAGCGAGGAACACCCGTGGCACCCTACTTACAGATCGTCCAGATTCTGGTCTCCATCGCCCTCGTGCTGGTCATCCTGCTGCAAGTGCGGAGCCAGGGAGGCGGCATCTTCGGCCAGGCCCAGAGCACCTACCGGGTCCGGCGAGGAATGGAGCGGACCCTCTTTCAGCTCACCATCTTTCTGGTGGTGGTCTTCATCGCCATCGCCATCATCAACGTCCGCTTCACCTAAGGGCCGGCATGGTGGTCCCCCCAGGGCAGGGCATCATCACCCTCACCACCGACTTCGGCACCCGTGACCCCTACGTAGGTGTGTTGAAGGGTGTGGTGCTGGGCATCAACGCCCAGGCGACCGTCGTGGATCTCTGCCACCATGTCCAGCCCCAGGCAGTGCTCCAGGGGGCCTTCCTGCTGGGATACGCCCACCGCTACTTTCCCCGAGGCGCCGTGCACCTGGCCGTAGTGGACCCCGGCGTAGGCACCGCCCGCAGGCCCCTGCTGCTGTGCACCCCGGAGCACACCTTCGTGGGACCCGACAACGGCATCTTCAGCTACGTCCTGCTGCAAGGCTCTGGGGGACAGCCCCCACCGGTCACCGGCGAAGGGAGCATAGCCCTGAGTGTTTCGAAGTCCCGAGTCTCGGGACTGCCCCAGGGGTACCAGGCCTTTGTCCTGAGCAACCCTCGCTACTGGCTCCACCCCGTCAGCCAGACCTTCCACGGGCGGGACATCTTCGCGCCCGTGGCCGCCCATCTCTCCCTGGGGGTACCTCCGGAGGAGCTGGGGATGGCGGTGGACTCGGTGGCCTGGCTGCCCCCGCCGCAGCCTCGGGAGGAGGGGACCAGGGTCAGCGGCCAGGTGGTGCACGTGGACCGTTTTGGCAACCTGATCACCAACATCCCCGCCGGGATGATTCGCGGTACCGACATCCAGGTGGAGATCAAGGGGAGAAGGGTCCGGGGCCTCAGCGCCTCCTACGCCGAGGGCGAGGGGCTGCTGGCCATCATCGGGAGCTACGGTACCCTGGAGCTCTCCCTGCGCAACGGGGACGCGGCGCGGCTCCTGAGGGCAGGCCTGGGCGAGCCTGTGAGGATTGACAGGGCGTGAGAGGGTGGCTACCATGGAGGCGTCATCCGCCTACGGCGGGCTACCCTTCCAGGCGACCAACACCGGGTACAAGGTAGGAGAGGAACATGGAGATCCCCCGGGACAAGCTGCTCTGGCTCTACGACACCATGGTCACCATCCGCCGCTTTGAGGAGCGGGGGTTCCACGAGGTAACCTCCCGGCGCATCTCCGCGGCCATCCACCGCTCCGTAGGCCAGGAGGCGGTGCCCGCAGGCATCGGTGCCCATCTGCGGCTGGACGACTACCTAGCCAGCACCCACCGGGGCCACGGCCACTGCATCGCCAAGGGGGTGGACGTCAAGCTGATGATGGCCGAGCTCTTCGGCCGCGCCACGGGCAACAACAGGGGCAAGGGTGGCTCCATGCACATCGCCGACATGAGCAAGGGCATGCTCGGGGCCAACGGCGTGGTGGGAGCCAGCGTACCCCTGGCCGTGGGGGGCGCTCTCACCGCCCAACTCAAGGGCACCGGCCAGGTGGCCGTGGCCTTCTTCGGCGACGGCGGTGCCAACCAGGGCATTGTCCACGAATCCATGAACCTGGCGGCGGTGTGGAAGCTCCCCGTCATCTTCGTCTGCGAGAACAACCAGTACGCCGAGTCCACCCCCGTGGAGTACGGCGTCCCCATCTCCAACATCGCCGACCGGGCCGTGGGCTACGGCTTCCCCGGTGTCGTCGTGGACGGCATGGATGTCTTTGCGGTGTACGAGGCCGCGGGGACGGCGGTGGAACGGGCCCGCTCTGGCCAGGGCTCCACCTTATTGGAGTGCAAGACCTACCGCTACTACGGCCACTCGGGCATGGACAACCCCCGCAGCTACCGTACCGAGGAGGAGGAGCTGGAGTGGAAGGCCCGAGACCCCCTGGACCAGTTCCAGAAGCGGGTCCTGGAGGAGGAGCTGCTGAAGCAGGAGGAGCTGGAGGCCATCGAGCAGCGGGCGGATGAGCTCATCGAGGAGGCGGCCCAGTTCGCCGAGTCATCCCCGGAACCTCCACTAGAGGAGCTGTACACCGACGTGTACGTGGACTACCCCATCGAGGCCCTGAAGCGCGGCGCTACCATGCTGTTCTAGCCCAAGGGGGAACATATGGCCACGACGACCACAGAACGAGAGCTGGAGTACCGGGACGCCGTCAACGAGGCCCTGCACCAGGAGATGGAGCGGGACCCCAACATCATTATCATGGGCGAGGAGATGGCCGGCGGCGCTGGCCGTGCCCACCTGGGCATCATTGATGCCTGGGGCGGGCCCTACCGCACCACCCGCGGCCTCATCCAGAAGTTCGGGCCGGAGCGGGTGAGGGACACCCCCCTTTCCGAGGGCGGCTTCATCGGTGCCGCCATCGGCGCCGCCAGCACTGGCCTGCGCCCCATCGCCGAGCTAATGTACTGCGACTTCATCGGCGTGTGCATGGACCAGATCCTGAACAACGCCGCCAAGATGCGCTACATGTACGGCGGCCAGGTGACCCTGCCCTTCACCCTGCTGACCCGCATCGGCGCAGGCTCCCGGGCCGCTGCCCAGCACTCCGAGAGCCTCTACTCCATCTTCGTCCACATCCCCGGCCTCAAGGTGGTGCTCCCCTCCGACGCCTACACCGCCAAGGGCCTCCTCATCTCCGCCATCCGGGACGACGACCCGGTGGTGTTCATAGACCACAAGAGCCTCTACCGGCGCAAGTGCCCCGTGCCCGAGGAGCCCTACACCTACCCCATCGGCAAGGCCCGCACGGTGCGCCAGGGCAAGGACCTGACCCTGGTGGGCATCTCCGCCATGACCTGGGTCTGCACCGAAGTAGCTGAGTCCCTGGCCCAGGAGGGCATCCAGGCCGAGGTAGTGGACGTGCTCAGCCTCTCGCCCCTGGACTACGACCACATCCTGGAGTCGGTGCGCAAGACCCACCGCCTGGTCATCGTGGACGAGGACACCCCCCGCTGTAGCGTGGCCACCGACATCGCCGCCACCGTGGCCGACGAGGCCCTCGACTACCTGGACGCCCCCATCAAGCGGGTGAACGC
>JBHIBI010000140.1:0-3792 GCA_046758985.1 Dehalococcoidia bacterium | reverse complement strand
TCCCGCGGAACGAGTTGGGTTGCCATCTCGCGGGTCAGCCCGTTCTCCTGAAGGGGTGGGAACGTGTGATAGAGGGCCAGGCAGCGGCGGGCCAGCTCCCGCTCCCGCCGCAGCGACGCCAGGGCGTGCAGCAGGGGGAGTACTGCGTTCACCACCAGGTCTCCCGCCCGCCCCGGCCCGATGAGGGTACACTCGGCCTGGTCACGCACTATTAGGCCCGTGAGCAGTCTGTTGGGTGAGCCTCTCCGGACCAGGGGCAGCAGGCCCCGGAGCAGGCCCGTGTCCAGATACCGGCCCAGCAGCCGGGCGGCGCCCCGGAGCCGTTGCACCGGGTGGTTGGTAGGCCGCAGGCGGAAGAGGCACCACTGGTCGCGCTGGAGGGGTTGGGGAGGGGAGCCGAGCCGGGCCAGCAGGTGCTCCACGCCCGGCTGGCGGGCCTCCAGCCCCGAGGCCCACAGCAGGAGCACCTGGAGAGCGGCCCACCGCCTGTGCTGAGGCAGCCCGATGGTGGCGTGCCTCAGGTAGCACAGGGGTAGCCTGCGGGCTAGCTCCCGGAAGGGGGCCCGGTTGCGGCTGTACCCCAGGCCCTCCATCAGCGCCTCGTACAGCAGTTGCTCCGCGCCGGTAGAGGGCAGGGCATGGTGGAAGGCCTGGCTCTTCCCCAGGAAGCGCAGGTCGCCCGTGCGGTTCAGGAGCTGCCCCAGGGCGGTGGCGGTTTGAGGAAAGGGTTCTCCCAGCCCCAGCAGCTCCCACAGCCCGCTGAAGGGGTTGGGAGGACCCTCCCGGTGGGGCTCCAGGGTGGCCACCGGGGTGGTGCCACCGCTGGCCAGAGGGGAGGAGTCCTCGCCCGTCCCGGCCTGCTGGACCACGTGGAGCACCACGCTGTTGTAGCGGGCGTCCCGGTGGTGGCCATGGGCCCGCCACCCGCTGGCCCGGGTGTGGACCTCCACGTCCCCCCGCAGGAGACGGCCACCCTCATCCTGCAGCAGGGCGTCGCGGAAGTCGGGGCCCGCCTCGGTGCCTGGCCTACCGGGGTAGAGGACCTGCAACCGCCGGCCGTCGCCCGTCAACACCGCGCCGCCCCGCAGGGCCCGCTGCTGCCATAGGTGGGCCAGCAGCCGTTCGGGGAGCTGGGGCAGTTGGGTGGCCTTCCCTGCCATGACACCTCCCTCGGCCTCCAGAGTGGGATCAGTGTACACGGTACCGTGTATCTTGTCAAGCCTGACGATTGACCTGCCCATCCCTTTGTGGTAGGGTACTACTACGAAAGTAGTACCCTTAACCCTGATGCCCCCGTTGGCGGGCTCGATCTCGTGTCTGATCAGCGCGTGAGAGGAAGCGTTGACGGAGATGGAAAAGTCAGGGTCAAGGGGGGCTAGGCCGTCTTATCATCTACGGCGGCTGATGATGGCGATGCTGCTGACCGCCATGGCTGGGACGGTGGCCTACGGTTTCGCACCGTTCACCCTCTTCAATTGGTACCATATCTATGAGCCGGTTCAGCTCTACCGGAACCTGGAATTTGCGGTGTTCTCTGCCATCGCCCTCTATGGGTTAGCCGAGTTTGCTGTTGCGCTCCGGGACACGGCGAACAGGCTGTTGCAGCCCTTCCAGAGGAAGGGCTCCCGCGTGAAACTCCCTTCCTTACACACCTCCTGACCCCCGCTATGCCCCGAGGGGTCAGCCTTTCGCAAGAGCCTCTCCCGAGTATCGGGACTCAGTCTACCGCCGCCACCGCCGAGAGCTCGATCAGCAGCTTGGGGTGGGCCGCCAGACGGGTAACCTCGATGGTGGCTGTAGCAGGGCGGTGGCTCCCGAAGTACTCCCACCAGACCTGGTTGAGCTCATCCTGCTGGTCGATGTTGGTCAGGTACCGGGTGGCCTCGACGATGTCGCTGAAGCTGGCGCCGCAGGCCTCCAGGGACTTCTTGACGTTCTCCAGGGCCATCCGGGCCTGCTCCGCCATGCTCTCGGGGATGTCGGTGAACTCCTCGGGGCGGTGCGGGTGGTGATGGTACGTCTTGACGGCGGTGACCCCCGCCAGGTATACCAGCGAGCCCCCGGTCACCTTGATGCACGGGGCGTAGGGGAGGTTGACCGAGAGATCGGCATCCTTGTGATGGATAACCTCCAGCTTCCTCGCCATGTGAACCTCCTGAAGAGCGTGATGACGTGGGTTTCCGGCATGTCGGTATCGCAGCCGTGGAGCTCCTGAGCATCAATCCACCAGCCGTGCCGGGTGCCTAGCCCAGCCGCGCTGCGGGGTCGGCGTCCAGCTCCAGGCCGTGGCTCTCGCCACGCCTCAGGTGAAAGAAGGCGCAGGCGGCGATCATCGCTCCGTTGTCGGTGCAGAGGATAGGGGAGGGGATGAGCACTGGCAGGGTAGCTCGCCGGAGCAGGCTCTGGCGCAGCAGGGCGTTGGCAGCCACACCTCCTCCCAGGAGGACACCCCGGGCCTCCACCTCCCGGGCCGCCTCCAGGGTCTTCGTCACCATCACCTCCACCACCGACTCCTGGAAGGCGGCCGCCAGCCGGGCCACCGCCTCCGCGTCGAGGGTTCCGTGGGCGGGGTAGACCCCCTGGGCCTGGGCCCGGTGCAGCAGGGCCGTCTTCACCCCGCTGAAGCTGAAGTCGTGGGTGTCCCTCAGCCAGGCCCGGGGCAGGGGCTCCTCCACCCGGACCCCCTGGGCCACCCGTTGCACCTGGGGGCCTCCGGGGAAGCCCAGGCCCAGCAGCCGGGCCGCCTTGTCGAAGGCCTCCCCCGCAGCGTCGTCCCGGGTGCGGCCCAGGAGCCGGTAGTTGCCGTGGCCCTGCATCAGCACCAGGTCGGTGTGGCCCCCTGAGGCGATGAGGCACAGCAGGGGGAAGCCTGGCTCCTCGGCGGGGTCCTTTCCCTCCAGCCAGGAGGCGTAGATGTGCCCCTCCAGGTGGTTGATCCCCAGCAGGGGCACCCCCAGGGCTAGGGCCAGGGCCTTGGCCGTGTTCACCCCTACCAGCAGGGAACCCGCCAGGCCGGGCCCCGAGGTCACCGCCACGGCATCGACCTCCCTCAGCGTCAGCCTGGCCTCGCTCAGGGCCCGCTGGACGGTGGGGCCGATGGCCAGCACGTGCTGGCGGGAGGCCACCTCGGGCACCACGCCCCCGTAGCGGGCGTGGAGCTCCACCTGGGAGGCGATGACGTTGGAGAGGATGCGGCGCCCCTCCTCCACCACCGCCACCGCTGTCTCGTCGCAGGAGGTCTCGATGCCCAGGATGCGTACCGGCATGGTCTCTCCCATCTTAGGGGGGTGGGCCAGGGGCGTCAATCCTCACCGGCTTTTGACGCTGGAGCCTTCGCGGGGCTATGATAGGCTGGCCTCTGGGTGTGCAGTGGAGAGAGGAAGGGCGTGAAGCTGTTGCTGGTGCGTCACGGCGAGACCGACTGGAACCGTCAGGGCAAGTTCCAGGGCCATAGCGACGCGGGCCTCACCACCCTGGGTACGCGGCAGGCCCAGGCGGTGGCCCAGGCCCTGGGGCACTACCATCCCTCGGCCCTCTACTCCAGCCCCCTACTGCGCGCGATGCAGACCGCCGAGCTCATCGGCCGGGCTCTGGGGTTGGAGGTGACGGTGCTGGAGGGTCTGAAGGAGGCCGACCTGGGGGAGCTGGAGGGTCTGGACTCCCAGACCATGCGGGCCCGCTACGGCCAGTTCTACGCCCGGTGGCGGCAGGACCCCGCTACGGCGACCATGCCCGGCGGCGAGTCCCTGGCCCAGGTCCAGGAGCGGGCCTGGGGCGCTGTGCAGCAGATGG
>JBHIBI010000139.1:0-3796 GCA_046758985.1 Dehalococcoidia bacterium | reverse complement strand
GGGGTGCTACTTCCGCAACCCGAGCTCTGCGATCAGGGCCCTGTACCGGTCCACGTCCGTCTTGCTGAGATAGGTCAGCAACCTGCGGCGCTGCCCCACCAGCTTGAGCAGACCTCGGCGAGAGTGCTGGTCCTTGTGGTGGCTCTGGAAGTGCTCGGTGAGCTGGCTGATCCTCTCAGTGAGGAGTGCGATCTGCACCTCGGTGGAGCCTGTATCGCCTTCGTGGCGGTGAAACCTCTGAGTGATCTCCCGCTTCTGCTCCTGGGTCAGCATATCCTCGTTTGTTCCGTCTCTCTTCTCTTTCAAGGGGTATTATAGCACAGGGCCTGGGGGAGTGCAACGAGAGCCCTCCGCCTCTCCAGACCACCATGCTATAGTAAGGGTGGTTTCTCAGAAAGCACCATCGCTGGCCAGCGTAACGACGGGAAGAGAGTGCCCATGCCTGCTCTGTACATCGTCGGCACACCCCTGGGCAACCTGGAGGACATCACCCTGCGGGCCCTGCGCATACTGCAAGAGGTCTCCCTCATCGCTGCCGAGGACACCCGCACCACCCGGAAGCTGCTCCGCCGCTACGGCGTGAACACCCCGCTGACCAGCTATCACGAGCACAACAAGGCCCGCAAGACCCGGGAGATACTTCAGACCCTGGAGAAGGGAGACGTGGCCCTGGTCTCTGAGGCGGGCATGCCCACCATCAGCGACCCAGGCTACGAGCTGGTGGTGGCTGCCATCCAGCGGGGCATCCCGGTGGTCCCTGTACCGGGCCCCTCGGCCATCACCACCGCCCTGGCAGCCTCCGGCCTCCCCTCCGACCAGTTCCTGTACCTGGGGTTCCTGCCGCGACGCAAGGCTCAGCGAGCTGCCCTGCTCCGCTCCGTCGCTGCCCAGCCCCGGACCCTGGTGGCCTTCGAGGCACCCCACCGTCTGAGGGCCTCCCTGAAGGACATCCTCGCAGCCCTGGGCAACCGTCGCCTGGCCGTCTGCCGGGAGCTGACCAAGCGGTACGAGGAGGTGTTCCGGGACACGGTGTCCCAGGCGCTGTCCCACTTTGCCCAGCCCCGCGGCGAGTTCACGCTGGTCATTGAGGGAGCGCCCAAGGAAGTGGCCGGGCCAGCAACAAGGGCGTGGGCCTCCAAGGAGCTGGGACGGCTGAAGCAGGATAGGGTCCCTGCCAGGGAGGCGGTGGCACGGGTGGTACAGGGCTCGGGCCTGCCGCGGCGGGAGGTGTACCGACTGTGGCTGGCCACGCCCCAGTAGGCAGCCGTGAGGTAGGTTGGGTGGTCTGGCGCTTTGTGCTACAATACACAAGCTAGCTCCGCTATCGAGCAGGCCTCTATGCCGGAACGCATCTTCATCGGCGTCGCCTGGCCCTACGCCAACGGCTCACTGCACTTGGGGCATCTTGCTGGATGCTACCTGCCCGCCGATATCTTCGCCCGCTACCACCGTCTCAAGGGCAACCAGGTGCTCATGGTCTCGGGCAGCGACCAGCACGGCACGCCCATCACCCTCCGCGCCGAGCAGGAGGGGGTGGAGCCGCAGGAGGTGGTCAACCGGTACCACCAGGAGTTCCTCCGGTGCTGGGAGCAGATGGGGATCCAGTTCGACCTGTTCACCACCACCGGCACAGAGAACCACCGCCGGGTAGTACACGACATCTTCCTGCGGCTTCAGGAGCAGGGGGCCATCTACAGCGACACCGTGTCCCAGTTCTACTGTCCCCATTGTCACCGCTTCCTGGCGGACCGCTACGTGGAGGGCACCTGCCCCCACTGCGGCAACCCCAGCGCCCGGGGCGACCAGTGCGACCTCTGCGGCAAGCCCCTGAACCCCGAGGATTTGCTCAGTCCCCGTTGCCGCATCTGCGGAACCGTCCCCGAGACCCGCGAGACGGAGCATCTCTTTCTGAAGCTCAGAGCCTTCCAGGAGCGGCTCCTGGCGTGGCTGAAGGAGAAGGAGTTTTGGCGGCCCAGTGTGCTGAACTTCACCCAGCGCTTCATCCAGGACGGCCTGCGGGACCGGGCCATCACCCGGGACATCACCTGGGGCGTCCCCGTGCCGCTGCCCGGCTATGAGACCAAGCGCATCTACGTCTGGTTCGAGGCGGTTATCGGCTATCTCTCCGCCGCCCAAGAGTGGGCCCAGCGCCAGGGAGACCCCGATGGGTGGCGGGAGTTCTGGGAGGGGGGCAACGGCTCCAGCAAGTCCTACTACTTCATCGGTAAGGACAACATCCCCTTCCACACCATCATCTGGCCAGCCATGCTCATGGGCTGCGGTGGCCTCAACCTGCCCTACGACGTCCCCGCCAACGAGTTCCTTACCCTGGAAGGGCGGCAGCTTTCCACCAGTCACAACTGGGCGGTGTGGCTTCCCGATTACCTCCGTCGCTACGAGCCCGACCCGCTGCGCTACCACCTGGCCGCCACTATGCCCGAGACGGGGGATAGCAATTTCTCCTGGAGCGAGCATGTGCACCGCAACAACGATGAGCTGGTAGCCACCTTCGGAAACCTGGTGCACCGGGTACTGACCTTCACCTACCGCCACTTTGCCGGGAGGATCCCCGAGCCGGGCGAGGTGGATGAGGCGGGACGGCGGCTCCTGGCCATCGCTGAAGAGAAGCTCCAGGAGGTGGATAGGAACCTTTCCACCTGCCGCTTCCGCATGGCCCTGGCATCGGCCATGGGCCTGGCCCAGGAGGCCAACCGCTACATCGATGCCATGGCTCCGTGGAAGGCCCTGGCCGAGAACCGACCAGGGGTAGCTACCTCCCTCTGGGTAACGCTGAGCGTCATTAACTGCCTGAAGACGGCCCTCTCCCCCTTCCTACCCTTTAGCTGCGAGAGGCTCCACCGTATGCTGGGGTTCGCCGGAAGCGTGGAGCACCAGGGCTGGAGCTGGGCCGACACCCCAGAGGCCCTGCCACCCCACCAGCCGCTTCAGGAGCCTGTCCCCCTGTTCAAGAAACTGGATGAGGCGGTAGTGACTGAGGAGACGCAACGCCTGCACACCGCTATCAGGTAGGAGCGCCGCTGTTGAGCAATGCCGAGGCCGGAGCCTCCGCCATCTACAGCCTGGTGCTGGACGAGCTGGCCAGGGTCGAGGAGAACCTGCGCCGGCTGGCCCGCACGGGCGTTCCTGCGACGACAGGTCCGGGAGACCCCCACATCTCGGAGCTGCTGGAATACGTGCTAGACTCCAAGGGCAAGCGGATACGGCCCGCCATCACCTTGCTGGCCTCCCGGTTTCATCCCCACGATGGTGAGCTGCCTATCTCCATGGCCAGCGCCGTAGAGCTGCTGCACCTGGCTACCCTCATTCACGACGACACGGTGGACAACTCGCCCGTGCGGCGTGGCCGGGCGACGGTGAGCCAGCTCTGGGGACGGGACACGGCGGTGCTCCTGGGAGACTATGTCTTCGCCACCTCCGCCGTCTTCGTCTGCGATACCCACAGTGTACACATCATCCGGCGATTCTCGGAGACCATCATGGAGATCTCCAGCGGCGAGCTGCTGGAGTCCCTCAGCAAGTACGACACCCACCAGAGCCGCCAGCAGTACGAGGAGCGGATCTATCGCAAGACAGCCTCTCTGTTCCAGACTGCCGCCGAGTCGGGAGCCATTCTGAGCGGCGCGCCTGAGGAGACGGTGGAAGCGCTGCACACCTACGGCTTCAACCTGGGCATGGCCTTCCAGGTGGTGGACGACATCCTCGATTTCGAGGGTGATGCTACGGAGATCGGTAAGCCGGTGGGCCACGACCTGCTCAATGGCGTCCTCACCCTCCC
>JBHIBI010000138.1:0-3885 GCA_046758985.1 Dehalococcoidia bacterium | reverse complement strand
CTGGCGGGTGCTGCGGCCCTGCTGCTGGGCTTCGGTGCGCTCCGGAGGGCTGCCAAGAGGGCGTAACAGGCAGACCCCTGCATCAAGGCAATGGAGGACGGGGAGGCCTTGGCTTCCCTGTCCTTTGTTGCTTTCGCCCCGGAGGCACACCTCTCGGGGCGTTTATGGTATAATGCGGCGACCCGTATCTTGGAGTTCCTAGAAAAACTCGTTTTTGGGGGGCGCTCGTGAAGTGGAAGATGGGCTTGGTGCTGGCCTTAGCACTCTTTGCCGCTCTCAGTGCGGTGACTTTTGCCCAGGGGGGCGAGAGCGTCACCGTCCAGCTCAACGAGCAGAGCGACTCGGGCCAGTCGGGCACCGCCGTCCTCACGGCTATGGGGCAGAACCAGACCGAGGTAGCCATCGTTGTCACCCCGGGTGACCCGGCGGATGATCCCCAGCCGGCGCACATCCACGCAGGCAGGTGTGGCCCTGGCTTGGGCGGGGTAGTCTACCCGCTGACCAACGTCGTCGGTGGCACCTCCGTCACCACGGTCGATGCCAGCCTGGACAGTCTGCGCACCGGCGACTTCGCCATCAATATCCACAAGTCCGTGCCAGAGATAGCCGTCTTCACCGCCTGCGGCAATATCCCCGCCCTCACCTACCCCCAGCTCCGGGCGATGTTTGGCAACTGGACCAACCTGGATGCCCAAATCAACGGCTACGTGCGGGACCCCGCCTGCATTTCCTCTGGCTCGGAGGAGATCGGGGACATGGGCTTCCACGCCGTCAAGGAGTCCCTGATCGACGAGGTGATCCAGACCTCCCAGCCTGAGGTGCTGGTGCTGGATGCGGACGGTAATGTGGTGGCGGTCGAGTATCTATCGACCGCGGAGGAGCGACCGGTCCTGACTAACCTCTTCCCTGGCGAAGAGACAGCGTTCGAGCAGATTCCTGGCGAAGGGATCTGGGCGCTGCATGTGTGGTTCATCCCCAACCCTAACGGCATTACGGCGGACTTCAACCCCAACGTGGTGTGTCCGGAGGCCTCCAAGGTAGTGGTGGGGCTGCCGCCCACGGGTGATGTGAACCTGCCGTGGGGGTATCTGGCCCTGGTAGGCGGGGTGGCCCTGCTGCTGGGCTTTGGCCTACTCCGGAGGGCTGCTCAGAAGGCGTGAAGCAGGACAGCAGCACTGGCACTGACAAAACGGGGAGGCTATGGCCGCTCCGTTTTGCTGTGGTGGACGCCTCGCTGACGTGCACCCTCAGGCTGGGGGTGCTACAATGTCCCAGAGCGGGTTTCCTGGAGGAGGGCGTGTACCCCCCTGGAAGTAGGTATCGCTGTCCCACCTGGAGAGAGTCCTGACCCTGGTGGAGTCTATTACAGAGGCATGAACGCTCTCTACGTCACCTCCGACCGGCCTGGTGCCGGGAAGACGGCCCTTTGTAGCGCCCTGGCAGGCTGGCTCCAGGGACAGGGGAAAAGGGTGGCGTTGTTGAAGCCGGTGGTGATGGATCCCGGGGACGGTAGCCAGACGGCGGAGGACGCTGACCTCCGGTTTTACCGTGAAACGGTCCTGCAACGCAATGGCAAGGCTACGGCTGGTGCCCTGACCCTCACCCCTAGGAGGCTGGCCGACCCGGCTATCCTGGCCGCACCGGAGTCCCAAAGGCGGGTCCAGGAGGCCTTTCAGCAGCTCGCCCGGGACGCCGACATGGTCATCGTTGAGGGGCCGAGCCTTACCACCCCCCAGGGGGAGCCAACCTTTGGCGGGGCTGAGGTAGTGAACCAGGCGGAGATGCTGGGTTGTGGAGTGGTGGTGGTTCGCCACGCCCCGGCCGGGCTCACGGTGGAGGAGGCCTCCCGCCTGGCTGAGAGCTTTGGGGAAGCCTTTCGGGGCCTCCTTATCAACTCCGTTACTCGGTATCAGGGGCACACTACCCGCCTGGAGCTGGCCCCCCAGATCGAGGCCGCTGGTGTCCGGGTGCTGGGGATGGTCCCCGAGGACCGGCGGTTGCTGGCGGTGACCCTGGGGCAACTGGCAGAGCACCTCCAGGCGGAGTGGCTCTTGGGGCAGGAGCAGGTCGAAAGGCTGGTGGAGCATTTCATGATTGGCGGCTTCATGATGGATGAGGCGACCCTCTACTTCGGTCAGCGGGAGAACAAGGCTGTGCTGGTACGGGCCGACAAGCCAGACCTCCAGTTCGCTGCCCTTCAGGGCTCCTGCGCCTGCCTACTGCTGACGGGGGCCCAGGCCCAGATGGACTACGAATACCCTATCCAGTACGTCCGTCATGAGGCCCTACGCCAGGGTGTGCCCATGCTGGCGGTCAAGAAGGACACCTTGAGCACGGCCACTGCCCTGGAGACGGTGCTGGAGCGCGCCACCTTCCACCATCCCCAGAAGCTGGAGCGGTTCCAGGAGTTGCTGGCGAGGCAGGGGACCCTGGAGGCACTGCAAGAGGTCCTCGGGTAGCCTGGTCTGTCCCTCACGGGGGCGGCCGGCGAGGCGTTGAGACAGGGGGCCTCTCCCCGTGGAGCTGAGCAGGTATGCCTTTTTGGAGGGCGCTTTTTCCGAGTGGCCCTTGGCGATTTTCCGGGGGGTATTGAAATGGGCAGCCAACATCGCCTAATATTAACCTTTGCTGAGTCATCTTGAAGAGGAGGGAAGGTGATTGAATGCGCTAGGAACCGAGCTTTTGCTGGAGCTCAAGGACTGTAATCGCGAACTGCTCAACGACCTCGACTACGTCAAGGAGACCCTACTGAAGGCGGCCCTAGAGGCCGGCGCTACCATCGTAGGCGATACCTTTCACCAGTTCCAGCCCCGTGGCGTTACTGGCATCGTTCTTCTCGCCGAGTCCCATCTGTGCATTCACACCTGGCCTGAGTACAGCTTTGCCGCAGTGGACATCTTTACCTGTGGCGACACCGTGGATCCCCAAAAGGCGGCCCACTACCTCATTCAGCGGCTTCAGTCCGCGGAACCCTCCGTTACCGAGCTCAAGCGAGGTATGCTTGCCATACCTGTGACCAGCAGCCAGGGCTAGGTGCGTCGGGTCTCCATGGCCAAGTCCGCTAAGTGGCACAGAGAGTCAGTCACCTCCGATCTGGCTCAACTGGTCTCCATTAAGAGGGTTCTCTACTCAGCGAAGACCCCGTTCCAGAAGGTGGAGATTCTGGAGACGGGGCCCTTTGGTCTGTGCCTCCTCCTGGATGGGAAGACCCAGTCCTCTACCGCCGACGAGTACGTCTATCACGAGGCCCTGGTGCATCCAGCTATGCTGGCCCACCCGCATCCTGAGCGGGTGTTCATCGCCGGCGGCGGCGAGGGGGCGACGTTACGGGAGGTCCTGGCCCACCAGGGGGTGCAACGGGCCGTCATGGTGGACATTGACCCGAAGGTGGTGGAGGCCTGCCGGCGCTTCCTGCCGGAACACCACCAGGGTGCCTTCGATGACCCCAGGGCGGAGCTCCAGTTCACCGACGCCCGCGCCTACCTCCACGACACCGAGGAGCGCTTCGATGTCATCCTTCTGGACCTGGCCGACCCCATCGAAGAGGGCCCCGCCTACCTGCTCTATACCCAGGAGTTCTATCGGCTGGTCCGTCAGCGCCTCAACCCTGGGGGGATCATGGTGACCCAGTCAGGGCCGGCAGGGGCCCTCCTGTGCCGGGAGGTGTTCACCGCCATCGTCCATACGGTAGGCAGTGTCTTCCCTCACGTCTACCCCTACACCGTTGAGGTCCCCGCCTTCAGCGGTACCTGGGGCTTTGTCTTGGGCTCTGCGGAGCCGCTACCGGAGCGCTCCCCTCAGGAGATCGACCGGGGCATCGCCCAGCGCGTTCGCCGTCCCCTCCGGCTCTACGATGGTGTCACCCATCAGCACCTGTTCTCTCTC
>JBHIBI010000137.1:0-3891 GCA_046758985.1 Dehalococcoidia bacterium | reverse complement strand
TACGCCTACCCTCCAACTCCAAGATCCAGGACTTCCTGCCCGGCGACACGGTGAAGGTCAGCATCAGAGTACGGGAGGGGGACCGCCAGCGGGTCCAGGTCTTTCAAGGAGTGGTGCTGGGCCGGCGTGGCACCGGCCCCGGCGCTACCTTCACCGTGCGGCGTGTCTCCCACGGCATCGGTATCGAGCGCGTCTTTCCCCTGGCATCGCCTGCGCTGGAGGCGGTGGAGGTGGTGAGGCGGGGCGATGTGCGGCGAGCCAAGCTGTACTACCTCCGTGGCCGTTCCGGCAAGGCCTCCCGTATTAAGGAGCGGGCCTGGACATCTCCGCAGCGGGGCACGGCAGAGCCACCCACCGCCGAGACCCCGCCAGAGCAGTCCTGACCTGGAATCCCCTGGGCCCTTGCCCTCCGTGTCCACGGGGTGATCCCGAGCGTTGCTATCCCCGTCGAGGGAGCCTATGCGGTACGCAGAGGTGACTGTAGATGCCCCCGCGGGCCACAACCGGACCTTCACCTACTCTATCCCCCCGGCGCTTCACCCCCTGCCAGGCCAGATGGTATGGGTGCCCTTTGGTCCCCGTGTGGTCCAGGGCATCGTCTTTCAGTTGACTGCCTCCACCCAGGTGGAGCCGGTGAAGGATATGCTGGCCGTGGTGGGCTCCGTTCCCCTGGTGTCGCCCATTCACCTGGAGCTCGCTCGCTGGGTGAGCCAGCAGTACCTGGCTTCCCTCTTCGACTGCGCCGCCCTCATGCTCCCCCCGGGCTTCCGGAACCGTATCCGTAGTTACCTCCAGCCTGCGGGGAGCGGCTCCGTTGCAGGTGGCCTGCCCGCCGCTACCGAGCGGGCCCTGGTCTACCTGCGGCGCAAGGGGGAGGTGGAGGAGGGCGAGTTGAAGGCCCAGCTGGGCCGAGAGGGCGAGCGCATCGTAAGGTGGCTGCTCCGCAAAGGCCTGGCCCTGCGTATGTGGGAGTGGCCACGCCCCAGGGTGCTGCCCCAGTACCGCTCCTCCCTTCGGCTGGGGCTGCCGGTGGAGGAGGCGGTGACCCTAGCCGAGGAGGTAGCGCAGCGGGCTCCGCGGCAGGCCGCCCTGCTCCGCGCCTTCCGGGACGGGACCGAGACCATCTCCACCACCCTGGCACGGAAGGAGTACGGTGAGTCTGCCGTGGCTAGCCTCCTGCGGCGCGGTACCCTGGGGCGGGAATGGGTGCGGGTGGAGCGGGAGCCCGAAGAGGGCTTGGCCCTGCCCGAGGAACCACTCCCGGTGCCCACCCCTGACCAGCAGCGGGCCCTGGCGGAGGTTACTACAGCCCTGAAGGGACAGCCGGGCACCCTTCGCAGCTTTCTGCTCTACGGGGTGACCGGCAGCGGGAAGACCGAGGTATATCTACAGGCCCTGGCCCACCAGGTGGCCCAGGGCAGGACGGGTATCCTCCTGGTCCCCGAGATCTCTCTTACCCCCCAGATGCTCCACCGGCTCAATGCCCGCTTCCCTGGCCGGGTGGCGGTGCTGCACAGTGGCATGGCCCTGGGGGAGCAGTTCGACCAGTGGTGGCGCATCCAGGAGGGTGCCTACCAGGTGGTGGTAGGGCCCCGCAGTGCCCTCTTTGCTCCTCTGAGCAACCTGGGCCTGATCGTGGTGGATGAGGAGCACGAGTGGACCTACAAGCAGCAGGAGGGGTCACCACGCTACCACGCCAGGGAGGCAGCCCTGCGGCTGGGGGAGCTCACGGGCGCTGTGGTCCTGCTGGGGAGTGCCACTCCGGCGGTAGAGAGCTACCACCGGGCCCTCCGCGGAGGACACCGGCTGCTGGAGCTCCCGCAGCGGATAGCCGTCCACGCGCCCGATCCAGGCACGGAGCCGGTAGAGGTGGTGGACATGGCGCAGGAGCTGCGGCAGGGGAACCGGAGCATCTTCAGCCGCGCTCTGGCTGAGGCCCTGGAGCAGTGTCTCGCCCGGGGGGAGCAGGCCATCCTCTTCCTCAACCGGCGGGGCGCCGCCACCGTCATCCAGTGCCGCGACTGCGGGTACGTGGCCTGCTGCCGGCGGTGTGCCGTGGCCCTGACCTACCACGCGGCGGGGGGCCGCCTCCTGTGCCACCACTGCAATACCCGGTACCCAACACCAGCGCGCTGCCCGCGGTGTGCCAGCCCTCGCATCCGATACCTAGGCCTGGGCACCCAGCGGGTCGTCGATGAGCTGGGCCGCCTGTTCCCCACCGTACCGGTGCTGCGCTGGGACAGGGACGTAGCCGGCACGGGCCGGGCCCACGGTGCCCTGCTGGAGCGCTTCGCCCGAGGGGAGGCTCCCATTCTGGTAGGCACCCAGATGGTGGCCAAGGGGCTGCATATCCCCTCGGTGACTGTGGTAGGCGTGGTTCTGGCCGACGTGGGCCTGCACCTCCCTGACTTTCGTGCCGGCGAGCGCACCTTCCAGCTCCTGTGCCAGGTGGCGGGGAGGGCGGGGAGGGGGCCAACCCCTGGTAGGGTCATCATCCAAACCTACAACCCCGGCCACTACGCCATTCAGGCTGCGGCCCGCCAGGACTACCCTGCCTTCTTCCGGCGGGAGCTGGCCTTCCGGCAGGAGCAGGGCGACCCTCCCTTTGGCCGCCTGGTTCACCTGGTCTATGCCCACACCAACGCTGCCTTCTGCCAGCGGGAGGCAGAGCGGATGGCGCGGACCTTGCGACACCAGGCGCGAATTCAGGGGCTGGCGGAGGTGGCGGTCATTGGCACGGCCCCCGCCTTCCCCCAGCGGGTGCGGGGGCGGTACCGCTGGCATCTCATCCTTCGGGGCCCCGACCCCGCCGCCTTTCTGGCCCCCTTGCCGGTCCCCCACGGCTGGACAGTGGATGTGGACCCGGTGAGCGTGCTGTAGGACTCAATGGGGCCCCTCAACGGGACATGCCCCCGCTCATTAAGCCAGTGACCGTTTTCCCCGGCAGCAGCAACCTGCCTTCCCTGCCATCCGTGCTCCTTGACACCCCATGACCAACGTGTTACAAGGATGCCACCCCTGTTGGCCAAAGGGGGATGCTCCGGGCAGGGGGAGAGCGCGATGGGACCCAATTCCTAGACGGTGGAACATCCCAACGAGTGTCTGTAGTAGGGCCGCGTGGAACTAGGGAGGATGGAGCAGACCAGGCCAGGCTCCCGCGCCTAGAAGGAGGAGAGGGATGACGGAGTTCGGCTTCATGGGGGTGGACTGGGAGGAGCGAATAAACTTCGACCGCCTGCGCCGGGAGCGCCTCCAGAGGGCCCAGGAGGCCCTGGCCAACTCCGACGCCGATGTCCTCTTCATCTTCCGGCCCGAGGACGTGCGGTACATCACCGGCTTCCGCTCCCACCTGGGCCCTGCCACCATCCTCCACACCTGCACCTGTGTCCTTCCTAAGGGGGGTGACCCTCTTCTGTTCACCCTGGACCAGGAGCACGCCAAGGCGCGGATGCCCTGGATGCCCAAGGGGACCATCCTCCCACCCGCCAAGATCCGCACCCGCCTGGGTATCCAGGAGTGGGTCGAGCAGCTCCGGTCCATCCTGGGGAGCAAGCTGGACGGCAAGGTGGGGATTGACATCTGGAGCCACCCCATGATGACAGGCCTCCAGGAGTTCCTGCCCAACACTGAGTTCGTGGACGGCTACAAGACCCTCATGGAGGCCAAGATCATCAAGACCCGGGACGAGCTGGAGTGCCAGCGGGCGGCAGCCCTTATAACCGAGGCAGGCTTCGAGGCGGCCCTGGCCCTCCTCAAGCCTGGAGTCAAAGAGTGCGAGGTCCTGGCTGCGGCCTGGCAGAAGTTCACCGAGCTGGGCAGCGAGTGGACCCAGTGCTCCAACATCGTCACCTCGGGGCCCTACACCGCCCCCTACCGGCGCTTCACCTCCGA
>JBHIBI010000136.1:0-3894 GCA_046758985.1 Dehalococcoidia bacterium | reverse complement strand
GTCTGGTCCACCGCCTCGCAGATGTAGTCGGCGGGAAAGCGGCCATCCTCCAGCATCCCCTGGTTCTCGAAGGGGTAGTGCCACTGGGCGAAGGGCATGGCACCGGAGTCAAACCAGGCGTCGATGACCTCGGGAACCCGGTGCATCTCACCCTGGCACTGGGGGCAGACCAGAGAGAGCTGGTCCACGAAGGGCCGGTGCAGATCCATCTCCCGCACCCGGGCCTTGTGCTCCGCCACGGCCATCGCCTCCAGCTCCGCCACGCTGCCCACGCAGTGCTGGTGACGGCAACCCTGGCACTGCCAGACGGGAAGGGGGGTGCCCCAGTAGCGCTCCCGGGAGATGGCCCAGTCCACGTTGTTGCGCAGCCACTCGCCGAAGCGCCCGTCGCGGATATGCTCCGGGTACCAGTGGATCTCCTGGTTGCCGCTGATGAGACGCTCCTTCATCGCCGTGGTACGGATGTACCAGGAGGACTTGGCGTAGTACAGCAGGGGGGCCTGGCAGCGCCAGCAGAAGGGATAGGTGTGGTAATAGGTCTCACGGCGGTAGAGGAGGCCCCTCTGCTGCAGATCGTGGATGATCTCCTCGTCGGCCTCTTTGACGAACTTGCCGGCGAAGGGGTAGCTGCCGGTGACCACACCCTGGAGGTCCACCGGCTGGACGAAGGCCAGGCCGTGCTCCCGCCCGGCGTTCAGGTCCTCGTCACCGAAGGCAGGGGCGATGTGGACGATGCCGGTGCCCTCCTCCAGGGAGACGAAGTCGGCGGTGATGACATGGGGCTCGAAACCCGCGGCGTGCTCCAGGGTGGCGAGGCCGCCCTCCCCTCTGTGAAACTGGCGGAGCTCGGCACCGTATTGGACGGGGTCATAGGGCACCTCATAGCGGAAACCATTGAGGAGACCACCAGGCAGTTCGGTCACCATCCGATAGCCATCGGAGCCGAGAACCTTTTCGAGGAGAGACCTTGCCAGGATGAGCCGCTCCCCCTCTTGCTCCAACTCGACGACGGCGTAGGTTGCATCCGGGTCCACAGCCAGGGCAGTGTTCCCCGGCAGGGTCCAGGGCGTGGTGGTCCAGGCCAGCAGGAAGGTGGGCACGCCAGGTGGTAGCTCAGAGCCGCTATGTGCGCGGAGCTCGGAGTCGGGGATGCGGAACTTGACGTAGATGGACGGGTCAGGCGTGTTTTCCTGGTAGCCCAGGGCTACCTCGTGGGAGCTGAGGCTGGTGACACAGCGAGGGCAGTGGGGCGTCCCCTTCATGTCCTGATAGACCAGTCCCTGGTCCCAGAGCTTCTTGATGATCCACCAGCCCGTCTCGATGTAGTCGTTCTCCAGAGTGACGTAGGGGTGCTCCATGTCGATCCAGAAGCCGATGCGCTCAGTCAGGGCCTCCCAGTCCTTGACGTAGCGAAAGACGCTCTCGCGGCACTGCTGGTTGAAGCGCTCGATGCCATAGGCCTCGATCTCCCCCTTGGAGCGCAGGCCCAGCTCCCGCTCTATCTCCAGCTCTACGGGGAGGCCGTGGGTGTCCCAGCCACCCTTGCGTAGGGGCCTGAACCCCTTCATGCTCTTGTAGCGAGGGATAACATCCTTGAAGACCCGCGCCAGCACGTGGTGGATGCCGGGGCTGCCGTTGGCCGTGGGAGGGCCTTCGTAGAGGACAAAGAGGGGCTTGTCCTCCCGTTCCTCTTCGCTGCGGCGCTCGATGTCATGCTCCCGCCAGAACTGGAGGACCTGCTGCTCCAGCTCCGGGAAGCTCACGCGGCTGCTGACCGGTTGAAACATCGTCAAGGTCGAGCTCTGGCCTCAGAACTGGGGTGGGGTGTCGGTGGGGATGATAGTACCCTCCAGAAGCCGCCGTCCCCGCAGCACCTTGATGGGCAGGCTTTTCCCCACCACCTCGTACCCCAGCATGCGGTGCATGGCATCCACCGAGGGGGTGGGCTGGCCATCCAGGGACAGGATGATGTCACCCTGCCGGAGGCGTGCGGCATGGGCGGCCCCGCCGGGGGCGATTCCGGCCACCAGCACGCCGGTGTTGGAGACCCACCCCAACTCCTGGGCCAGCGACGGCTCAAAGGCCACCGGTTGGCCCGCCAGGCCCAGATAGCCCCGGGTGACCCGTCCCTCCTTGATGAGGAGGCCCGAAACCCAGAGGGCCGTGTTAGAGGGGATGGCAAAGCAGATACCCTGGGCGTACTGGATGATGGCGGTGTTAATACCCACCACCTTGCCCGTGGTGTCCACCAGGGCCCCGCCGCTGCTGCCAGGGTTCAGGGCCGCATCGGTCTGGATGATGTTCTCAATGAGGCGTCCCGTCAGGCTCCGCAGGGACCGCCCCAGGGCGCTCACCACCCCCGCAGTCACGGTGGCCTGGAGGCCCAGGGGGTTCCCGATAGCCACTACCAACTGGCCCACCTTGAGCGCCTCCGAGTCACCCAGTTCCGCCACCGGCAAGCTGGAGGCCGAGAGCCGCACCACCGCCAGGTCTGTCTCAGGGTCGGCACCGACCACCTCAGCGGGATACTGATCTCCCCTGGACAGCGCCACCTCAATGGAGCCGGCGTCCAACACCACATGGCTGTTGGTGAGGACGTAGCCATCGGGGGCGATGATGACGCCGGAACCGGCCCCCTCCACCGGGTAGCCTCCTCTCCGCCGCTGGCGAACGCGAATACTCACCACCGCTGGACCCACCCGCTCCGCCACCTGGATTACCGCCCCGGAATAGGCGTCCAAGGGGCCTTCACTGCTCACCGGAGGACTCCTCTCGGGCAGGCGACCATGACCCCGGAGGACTCTCCTCCTTGGGTACAATACTCACCTTGCGAGTGTCCCCGAATCCCACGCTGCGGGTGATCACACGGGGGTGATCACTGAGGGCCAGGTGGACAATGCGCCGCTCCGCCGATGACATGGGCTCCAGGGTAACAGGCCTGCTGGTGGCCGCAACCCGCTCGGCAACCCTCAGGGCCATCTCCTTGAGCGCCTGGTCCCGGCGCTGCCGGTACTGCTCGATATCCAACACCGTGCGCACAGGGTTCTCCTGGTCCCGGTTGGTGATCAGGTTCGTCAGGAGCTGGAGGGCCCGAAGGGTCTCCCCCCGTCGGCCAATGAGGAGCCCCGAGTCCATCCCCTGAATGTCGATGACTGGACCTCCTGATTCGGGGTCATGGGCGCTGCGCAGGGTGGACAATGCCGAAGCCCGGGTAAGGGAAAGCAGCTTGGTGACCACCGTCATCGCCCGGGAGGCTGCGCTGCCTCCGGGCCCCACCCTCCGGACCCTCACCCGAGCTGGCTCAGCCCCGATCCCCAGGAAGCCCGCCTTTCCCCGGTCGAGGATTTCGATTTCCACCTCTTCTCTTTCTGCGCCGAGCTCTTTGAGAGCCAGCTCGATGGCCTCCTCCACGGTCTTGGCGCTCATCTCTCGGGTTTCCATCGCCGCTCATCTCCTTTGCTACCGGTGGGGGCTCCACTGCCGGGGCCTCAGGTGCCCGTCTGGGGGCGAAGAGGGGGCCCCATCCGGTAATAAAGTACTGGATAAAGATGCCGATAACGTTTGAGGCCACCCAGTAGAGGGCCAGGCCACTGGGGAACTGGAAGGTGAAGAAGGCCAGCATGAGAGGGAGCATCCACAGCATCATATTGCTGGTGGAGGCCTGGCGCGGGTCGCTGGAGGGAGGGGTGGTCATCTTCTGCGAGGCCCAGGTGCTCACCCCTACCAGGACGGGCAGGATAGGGGTACGGTCAGGCAGCCCCAGGTCAAGCCACAGGAAGCCGCTCTCGACGGGTATGGCCCTATGCACTACGGGAAGCCAGGTGTAGAGCCTCTGAGACAGGCCCACCAGGGAATCGGGGGTGGCGGTCAGGATGTCCCTGATGCCGTAAAAGA
>JBHIBI010000135.1:0-3901 GCA_046758985.1 Dehalococcoidia bacterium | reverse complement strand
GTCGGTGGGGCCGATACTCTCATTGATAAGAATGCCCAAGGTGTCACCCTGAAAGGGCGCTGGGGGGCCTGGACCCACCACACCATCTGGTACCTGGCGGAGGCAGACAACCTGGAGGCCATCCAGCGTTTCCTGGACCCGGGGATGAAGCGGTGCACCTGCACGATAGAGCCTGTGGGAGAGGCACCCATTCAACGGTAACTCCAACGCTAGGGTGTGTCCGTATAGCAGGCTGGATAGAGGGTAGGTACAGGAAATCCTTGTCTCAGCTCTGGGAAGAAACCGGTCTGAGAAGAGGGGAGCAGGTACCATGTCTAGTAGTAGCTCTGAAGGGGCAGTGTGCAGCCCATTCACACGGTATGCCTTGAACTTGCAGGGGTTTAGTGCTCTTACTGACGCTGACAAGAGAGCGTATGAGCTGCCTCTGCGGTTCACGCCAGCGGTGTGTAGCGCGCTGGTCATAGTGGGCACCATGCTCCACTGGCCCGTGTGGCAGTTTGCCTTGGCAGGGGTAGCCATACTGGGGACTCTCTTCGCTAGGGGACTCCTGATTGATGCCGTATATAACTACGGTGTCCGGCACCTCTTCAAGGCTAATATGTTGCCAGGCAATCCACGGCCCAGGCGTTTTGCGTGCTTTGTGTCCGCCCTCATGCTGACAGGAAGCGGGTTGGGTTTCCTCTTTGACGTGCCCCTCGTGGGCTTGGTAGTGGGGGGTGCATTGGCTGTGGTTCTAGTGGTGAACACTCTCGCCAACTGGTGCCTGGGCGCCTGGATGTACCGCCTCTTGCGCCTACCTGTCTAGACATCAGGGCGTGGCTAACGCGGAGCGTCTTCTGACTGGCATGGTGCTCTGCATGCCCTCTGTGCAACTACTACGGCGAGTTTGCCCTGCTGCGCAGTTGTGGTTGTGTCAACCTCTCCATCTCAATGGATACGCAGCCTCAGCGGTAAGCAATTAGCGGGCTCACTCTGAAATAGGGGTGAAGTTGTGTCCACGCCTTCTTGGTAGCTGGCTCTTACCCCGTGGGCCGCTCCGCAAAGACGATGGTGAAGTCTTGCTCTCTGCCTGCCCGGTTCACCGTCACCACGGCCTCGTCTCCTGGCTGGTACTCCCGCAGCAGGAGCCTCTGGAGGTCGCTGAACCGGGCCACCTCCTGGCCATCCAGCGCCAGCATCACGTCCCCCACCTGCAGCCCCGCCCTCCAGGCTGGACTGCCCTGGACGACCTGACGGATAAGAATGCCTCGGTTAACCTCCAAGCCCATCTCCATAGCGAGGTCCACGGTGACATCCTCGAGGATGATGCCAAACCAGGGCCAAGGCACCCGGCCATGCGCCAGGATCTGCTGGGAGACAGGAATGGCGATCTCCGTGGCCACGGCAAACCCGATCCCCTCGAAGTTGCCCCCACTGATCTTGGCGGTGTTGATGCCGATGACCTCTCCCGCCAGGTTCAGCAGCGGGCCACCGCTGTTCCCTGGATTGATGGTGGCATCGGTCTGGATCAGGTTATTCAGCGTTATCCCCCCGTCCACCGGGATGGAGCGACCCTTGGCGCTGACCACTCCCAGGGTAACGGTGGGCTCCCCGCCCAGGGCCAGGGCATGGCCTATGGCGATGACCCAGTCGCCCACCCGCAGGATGGTGGAGTCGCCCAGGGGAGCGGTGGGTAACTCTCCGTCGCTTAGCTCCAGCACCGCCAGGTCGGTCAAGTCGTCCCGTCCTACCAGGGTGGCATCCAGGGTTCGGCCATCGGCCAGGGTCACCGAGATGCTCCGGCTCCCCTCCACCACGTGGTTGTTGGTGAGGATGTAGCCTCTGGGGTCGAAGATGACCCCGGAGCCGGTGGCCGGGCGGAAGATAGGGTTGCCAAAGAAGTCCCTGCCCACCAGGACCTCTGCCACCACCTGCACCACGGCGGGCTCCACCCGTTCCACGATGTCAGCGAGGGAGGGGAGCTGGCCTACCGGTGAAGAAGGAGTCGCTGTCGTGGGCGGGGGTGTAGGGGTAGGCGTTGACCGTGGGGCAGGTGTACTGGTGGGCGTCGCCAGCACACAGCCACCCAGGAGAGCTGCCACCACCAGGGCAAACCCCAGGAACCTTGGCCTCACGCCGTCTCTACCCGTGTTTGGGAGTTTCCAGCGTCTTGAGGCGGGCCTTCCAGCGGGCCCTTTTGAAGCTCATCAGGAGCTGGAGGCCCATCTCCTCCACCTTGCGGGCCATGTCGGCTGAGATGCGCGAACTCATCAGGGCACCGAAGAGCAGGATGAGCGCTGATACGTAGAACCAGGTCAGGATGGCTATGAGTGCCCCAATGGGACCGTACACGAGGGGGTACACGGCCACGCTCTTGGCGTACAACAGGAAGATCATCTTGGCCCCTTCCAGGGCCAGGGCCACCAGCAGTGCCCCGGGCCAGATGTCCCGGAAGCTGACGGCGGTGTTGGGCAGGAAGCGGTACAGCATGATAACGGCGAAGAAGGTGAGCAGGGGAGACACAATGGGAGAGATGTGGGCCAGGATGGAGGTGCCATCCAGGGGGCGGGTGGGGAACAACACTGCGGTAAACTCTCCCAGGAAGCCAGCTACTGCTGTGCTGGCAATGGGCAGCATAATGAGAAACCCCGCACCCGTCAGGAGGGTAAAGTCGATAAACCTTTCCTGGAAAAAGGGGCGGGGCTTGCTGATTCCCCAGGCTGCGTTGACCCCCTTCCGGATGGCTCCAAAGACCGTCATCGATGCCCATATCAGGCCTACCACACCAATGGCCCCCGAGAGGTTCCGCGTTCGGGCCACCACCCTGAGGGTCTCTGAGACCGCTTCCTGGGAAACTGGCACCAAGGCCTGGACTGCCGCAATGACCCGGGTCTCCACTGCCTGGGAGCCCAGGAAGAAACCTGTGACCGACATGATGACCAGGGTGAGGGGTAAGAGGGAGAGTAATGCCCAGTAGGTAATGGCCGCTGCCAGGTGGGCACCATTCATGTCCAGAAAGCTGTTGACCAGGTCCTTACACAGCAGGACGAATTTCCAAAAAAGGCGTGCCGCCGCCATAGTTACTCCTTGGGTGAACCTGCATCATCCTAGTCTCGTGGGTGTGTAAAGTCAAGCTCTTTCAGGGTTCCTCAGACCGCAGTATTCTCCCCTTTTCTCCCGATACATCCGTGCTCTTACTCTGCTGGTTAGGGAGGTGCCTGGACACTACCGTTGATGGTCACAGCTCCTTCAGCACCCCCTTCTGCACTCCCACCAGATGCTGGATCCCCTTCTCCGCCAGCGCCAGGAGCGTATCCATAGTCTCCTTGGAGAAGGCTCCTCCCTCTCCCGTGCCCTGCACCTCGATGATCTGGCCCTGGTCAGTCATGGCCACGTTGAAGTCCACCTGGGCGCGGCTGTCCTCCTCGTAGGAGAGGTCGAGGAGGATCTGATTGTCTACAAGGCCCACGCTGATGGCGGCCGTGGCGCTGGTCAGGGGGAGCGTAGGGAGGCCCCCGTTCCGCACCAGGCCCAGCAGGGCCTGGTAGAGGGCGACGTAGGAGCCCGTGATGGCGGCGGTGCGGGTCCCGCCATCGGCCTGCAACACATCACAGTCCAGCACCACCGTCCGTTCTCCCAGTCCCTCCAGGTCGGTCACTGCGCGCAGGGTGCGTCCGATGAGCCTTTGGATCTCCAGGCTCCTCCCTCGGAAGCGCTCCCCCGCGCCCTCTCGGGGGGTCCGGGTGCTGGTGGAGCGGGGCAGCATCCCGTACTCCGCGGTGATCCAGCCGTGGCCCACCCCTTTGAGGAAGGCAGGTATCCGCTCCTCGATGCTGGCGGCGCACAGCACACGAGTCATCCCTATCTCGATGAGGGCCGAGCCTTCGGCGAAGGCTTGCACGCCGGGGGTGATCTTCGTCTG
>JBHIBI010000134.1:0-3917 GCA_046758985.1 Dehalococcoidia bacterium | reverse complement strand
GACATGCCAGGAAAAGCCGGGTTCCGCTCACTATGGAGCTCTAGCACCTGGGTGGCCCCACCGGCGATGAGGCGAGGGAGGTAGCCAGCCCCGGCACCGAACATGGCATCCACCACTACCCTGAGTCCCGCCCCGGCCAGAGCCCTGGTATCCACCAGGGAGGCCACCTGGTGCAGATAGGGCGGCGCCGGGTCGATCTCCTGGACGAGGCTCCGCTGTTTCGCCTGGGGAAGGGGAAGGAAGCGCGCTCCTTGGGGGGCTGCCTCAGCGATGGCACGCTCCAGCGCCGCGATCACCTCGGGCGAGGCGCTGCCGGCGTAGTCGGGCTTGTACTTGAAGCCGCTCCAGCCCGCGGGGTTGTGGCTGGCGGTGATGATGGCTGCGCCGCTGGCCCTGTGGTGGAGGACGTTATAGCTAACCACCGGTGTCGGGGCCGCTTGCGAGCAGAGCAGGCTCGTAACGCCGTTTCCCGCCAGGACCCCGGCCACCTCAGCGGCGAACTCCTCGGAGGCGAAACGGGTATCGTAGCCCACCACCAGCCCCCGGTCGGCCAGGCCCTCCTGATGCAGGTAGGAGGCCACCCCCTGGGCGCAGAGCCGCACGTTGTCGAAGGTGAAGTCCCGGGCGATAATGCCGCGCCAGCCATCGGTGCCAAAGGTGATTTTCATGCCAGACCCTCCACCACCCAAAGAGGCTCAGCGGAGGAGCAACCCATCTCTCGCCTCAGAAAGAACCGGAGCAGGGATAGCCCTGCTACCCCAGGGGCTCAGGAGGCCGCGGCCGCTTTCCTCCCCTGGAGCACCTTCAGCCCCGCCTCGGCCTTTAAGACGGTGGCCTTGTCGGTCCGCTCCCAGGGGAACTCCACGTCCCAGCGGCCGAAGTGGCCGTAGGCCGCCGTGCGCCGGTAGATGGGCCTACGCAGGTCCAGGTCCCGAACGATGGCCGCGGGCCGCAGGTCAAAGTGCTTATTAACCAGGCCCAGAAGGGCCTCATCCTTCACCTTGCCCGTCCCAAAGGTCTCCACGCTCACCGAGGTGGGATGGGCGACACCGATGGCGTAGGAGAGGATGACCTCCGCCCGGTCGGCCAGCCCCGCGGCCACGATGTTCTTGGCCACGTAACGGGCGGCGTAGGCCCCCGAGCGGTCCACCTTGGTGGGGTCCTTTCCCGAGAAACAGCCGCCACCATGGCGGGCGATGCCGCCATAGCTGTCCACCAGGATCTTCCGCCCGGTAAGGCCAGTGTCAGCCATAGGGCCCCCGATGACAAAGCGCCCGCTGGGGTTCACCAGGTAACGGGTCTTTTTATCGCGGAGCTCTTTGGGCACCACTTCCTTGATGACGAACTCCACAATGTCCCGGGTGATGACGTCGGGATGCACGTGGGGGTCGTGCTGGGCGCTGACCACGACGGTGTCTACCCGCTTGGGCACGCCGTAGCTGTACTCCACCGTCACTTGGGACTTGCCATCGGGTCGGAGGTAGGGAAGGATGCCCTCCTTGCGCACGACGCTCAGGCGATGACAGAGCCTATGGGCAAGCACCACCGAGAGGGGTAGCAGTTCGGGGGTTTCGTTGCAGGCAAAACCCACCATCATCCCCTGGTCGCCGGCACCCAGCTTGTCAGGGTCCTCGTTGTCGTTGTTGAACTCACCCCGCTCTCTCGCCTCCAGGGAGCGCTCCACCCCCCTGGCGATGTCCGGAGACTGCTCCTGAATAGAGACCATCACCCCACAGGATGCGTAGTCAATCCCGTACTCGGGATTATCGTACCCCGCCTCCCGCAGCACCTCGCGCACCACCTGAGGAATATCCACATAGCAGGTGGTGGTGATCTCCCCCAGGACCAGCACCAGGCCGTTGGTCACGCAGGTCTCGCAGGCCACCCGGCCCTGAGGGTCCTGCTGAAGAATGGCGTCCAAGACGGCATCAGAGATCTCGTCGCAGAGCTTGTCGGGATGGCCCTCGGTCACCGATTCCGAGGTCAGCAGGTAGGAAAGCGAATCCAGGAAACTCGTGCTCACCAACATCCTCCTCGCAATCAGGTCCCTGCTTCCCAGCTCTCCAGGTACCGCCGTTGCTCTGGGGTCAGGGTATCGATAGAGATGCCCATGGACTGAAGCTTCAGACGGCCCACCTCCCGGTCCAGCTCCGGAGGCACCGGATAGACATCGGGCTTGAGGGTGCTTCCCTGCTGTACCAGGTAGGCCACGGAGAGGGCCTGGTTGGTGAAGCTCATGTCCATGACGCTGGAGGGATGCCCCTCCGCCGCAGCCAGGTTGATCAGCCGGCCCTCCGCCAGCAAGTAGACCCGGCGGCCGCCCTTCAACAGGTACTCCTCCACGAAGGGACGCACCTGGCGCCGCTCCACGGCCATCTCCCGGAGGGCGTGCAGGTCGATCTCCACATCGAAGTGGCCGCCGTTGGCCAGGATGGCCCCATCCGCAAGGAGTTGGAGGTGCTGCCGGCCGATGGCCTGGAGGCCCCCGGTGACGGTGATAAAGAGCTCGCCGACCTCGGCTGCCTCCAGCATGGGCATCACCTGAAAGCCATCCATCACCGCCTCGATGGCCTTCACTGGATTCACCTCGGTGACGATGACCCTGGCTCCCATGCCCCGGGCCCGCATGGCTACTCCGCGCCCACACCAGCCGTAGCCCGCCACCACCACCCGGCGGCCCGCCCACAGGATGTTAGTGGCCCGGGTGATGCCGTCCAGGACGCTCTGGCCGGTGCCGTAGCGGTTATCGAAGAGGTGCTTGGTATCCGCCTCGTTGATGGCGATGATGGGGTAGCGGAGCTTGCCCTCCTGGGCCAGGGCCCGCAGCCGGATGACCCCGGTGGTGGTCTCCTCGGTCCCCCCCAGCACCCCACTCAACAGGTCGGTGCGTTCCCGGTGCAGAGTGGCTACCAGATCGGCGCCGTCATCCAGGGTAATCTGGGTGCCCTGCTCCAGGGCAGCGTGAATGTGGCGATAGTAGGTCTCTTGGTCCTCGCCCTTGATGGCGTAGGTGGGGATACCGTAGGACTGGACCAGAGCGGCGGCCACCTCGTCCTGGGTGCTGAGGGGATTGCTAGCGCACAGGGCTACCTGAGCGCCTCCCGCCTGGAGGGTGAGGGCCAGGTTGGCCGTTTCGGTAGTGATATGCAGGCAGCCCGAGACCCGCGTTCCCTCCAGGGGCCGCTCCCGGGCGAATTGCTCCCGCAACGACAGGACTACGGGCATCTCCCGGGCGGCCCACTCCACCCGCTTCACCCCCTCTGGTGCCAGAGAGCTGTCCTTGACGTCCCCGTATACTCGCGCCTTCACCAAGCTAGCTCTGGTCTCCCCGCTGGAGGATGCCCGCATACAGCGACTTCAGCAACCGGAAGGCCGTCTCCTCCGGTGGGCCCAAGGTGTCCAGGAGGAGATGGCCCTGAGCAGGGGAGGCCTCCACCGGCTCGAAGGCCATCCTCTGCTGCCGGAAGATCTCCCACCGGCCATCGGAGGTGATACCGGGCTCCCGAAGCCGCTGCTCTAGGCGCTTCCGAGTAGCCGGCTCCGAGGCGGTGCATTCGATCAGCCAGGGCTCGGCCCCGGCTGCCTGTGCCACCCTTTGGGCCTCCCGCCGCAGCGCCTCCTTGCGGAAGGATGCGTCCAGGATAACAGAACGCCCCTGGTGAAGCAAGCCTCCGGCGCGGCGGAAGAGCTCCTCGTAGGTACGCCGGGAGACCTCCTCAGCGTAGAGCCCCCGACCAAACTCCTCGTAGCGGTGCTCCATTGCCGGGATGCCCGCCAGCTCCTTGCGCACCACGTCGGAGGAGATGACGGGAAGCCCCCAATGGCTTGCCAGGGCCTCAGCGGCCTGGGTCTTGCCGGTGCCCATGAGCCCTACCATGATATACAGGGCGAGAGGCCGCAGCGCCTGGAGGTACGAA
>JBHIBI010000133.1:0-3918 GCA_046758985.1 Dehalococcoidia bacterium | reverse complement strand
CCTGCCCGGATGTGTCAGTCAGGGAAGCAGCCGGGAGGAGGCGCTGGAGAACATCCTGGAGGCTATCCTGCTGGTTCTCGAGGTGATGCAGGAGGATGGTACTCCTGTGCCGGCGGAGTCGCCCGAGGTCATCATCGAGGAGATACGCGAGATCCTGAAGGCGCGGGAAGAGGACGGCCTCCCGCTGACCGTTGAGACCGTCCAGGTGGCGCTGCCTTCTGAGGTGCCGGTGTAGATGCCACGGCTTCCCACCATCTCTGGCAGGGAGGCCGTACATGCGTTTGAACGGGCCGGATGGCGGGTAGCACGGCAATCCGGCAGCCATATCATCCTTAGGAAACCGGGTATCGCGGTTACCCTCTCAGTTCCCAACCACCCCGTGGTCAAGCGTGGCACCTTGCGGAGCCTCATCCGGAAGGCTGGTCTCACCATAGACGAATTCGTTGCGCTGCTTGAGGGATGAGGGCCCATAGCAGGCTCCTAGCGTCTGAAAAGGCACCCCGATGCTGTCGGGGTGCCTTTTGTTTTCCCTGGGTGGTGGTACAATGGCCTGGCCGCTAAAGGAGGGCCCGTGAGCCATCAGGTCCGCTTCGCCCTGAAGCTGAACATGTACGGCCATCCCCCCGATACCCCCTTCCAGGTGTTCCAGCGGCTGGCCCAGCAGGCCGAGGCGGTGGGCTTCGATGGTGTCTACAGCGTGGACCATCTGTTCCTCCCCCGGAAGTTCCTGCTGGGCCTGAGCTACGCCGACCCCGACGTGCCCTCTTTCCCCGACTGCTGGACTGGCCTGGCGGCCCTGGCCGCAGTGACCAACCGGGTGCGGCTGGGCCCCCAGGTGACCCCGGTGAGTATGCGCCATCCGGTGTTCATCGCCAAGATGGGGGCCACCCTCGACCATATCTCCAACGGTCGCTTCGTCCTCCAGATGGGGACCGGCTGGCACCAGGAGGAGCACACCAGCTATGGTCTTCCCTACGATGAGCGGTTCTCCGTCCGCCACGAGAGGATGATGGAGGGGGTGGAGGTCATCAAGAGGCTGTGGACTGAGGAGCAGCGGGTGAGCTACCAGGGACGGTACTTCACCCTGGATGGGGCCCCCTTCTGGCCCAAGCCGGTGCAGCGGCCCCATCCGCCCATCTGGTTTGGGGGCATGGGCAAGAAGGCCCGGGAGGCGGTGGCCCGGCACGGTGACGCCTGGACCCCCGCCCTTCCCCACTTCCAGGGTATGGGCTCCGACCTGTACACCGAGGGGCTCCGGGAGGTCCGCGCCCTGGCCCAGGAGCACGGCCGCGACCCCGACGCCATTCTGCCCGCCGCTCTCTTCGCTACCGTCATTCACCAGGACCGCTCCAAGGCGGTGGAGCTGGCTCAGGTGTTGCGGCGACGGGAGGACTGGGCCTCCTACTCCCTGGAGGAGATGGAGCGCATGGGCATGGTGATCTACGGCACCCCCGACGATTGCGCTCGCAGCGTGGAGCGGTACATCCAGGCGGGGGTGCGATACTTCACCTTCACCTTCGTGCCCATTACAGATGTGGAGGCCGCCATGCGGGGGATGGAGCTCTACGCCTCCCAGGTGCTCCCCCGCTTTGCCAGCGTCTGAGACCGTTCACCAGGCCTGCTAGGAGAGGGTGCCATGGTGCGGACACGGAACTACGGGCTGGGCCTGCTGGCCGTGGACTACCAGGAGCGCATCCAGTTCGACCGGATGCGGTGGGAACGGATGGAGCGGGCACAGGCGGCGGTGGAGCAGGCGGGGGTGGAGCTGCTGTGCCTCTTTCGAGAGGAGAACATCCGCTACCTCACCAGCTACCGGACCCTGGGCATGCCCTACACCTCCTTTGGCATCCGCGGTGCCGTCCTGCTGCCCCGGGGTGCCCAGCTCGTCTTCTACTGCTTCGACTGGGAGGAGGTGGAACGCACCTGCCCCTGGGCGCGGGACTGGCTGCCCCACCCCTTCGTCTCCACCATCGGTATCGGCTCGGTGTCTGGGGCCAAAAGCTGGCTGGAGGACGGCCAGGCCCGGCTGAGTAGGCTGGGTATTACCCCCCAGCGGATCGGGGTGGACGCCCTCACCGGGGCCATGAAGGAGGCCCTGGGGCTGGTCTTTCCCCAGGCGGAGCTGGTGGACGGCCAGGCTATCCTGGCCCAGGCCCAGATGGTGAAGACCCAGGACGAGGTGCGCTGCCTGGAGAACAGTGGCGCTATAACCCTGGCGGGCCTCCAGGCAGCCAGGGAGGCCCTCCGGCCGGGGAGCAGGGAGTGCGAGGTGCAGGCCGCGGCCTACCAGGCCATGACGGCCCTGGGGGCCGAGTGGACCTGGGGCCCTGGCACCGTCTGCTCCTTCACCGCTCCCTTCCGGGGCTATACCTCCGACCGGCTGCTCCAGGGTGGTGAGCCGGTCATCGTGGAGGTGGGCGCTCGCTACGCCGGCTACTACACGGTGGTGGCCCGGACGTGGGTGGCGGGCCAGGGGACGGGCCGCCGCTTCCAGGAGCTCCATACCCGCGCTGCCCAGGCCCTCGGGGCGGCCAAGGAGGCACTCCGGCCCGGTGCCACCACCCGGGACGTGGTCGAGGCGGCACGCCCGTGGATGACGGGCGATAGCCTGGGACACGGCATAGGTATTTCGGCGGTGGAGCTGCCCCTCCTGGGCACCTTTCCTGGCGGTGGCTCGACGGCCGGAGAGGCGGTGCCCCTCCAGCCGGGGGCGGTGCTCTACCTGGCTCCCTACGTGGGGGAGCCGGAGGTCGGGGGGGTGAAACTGGGCGATACGGTGCTGGTGACCGAGGAGGGCTGTGAGACGCTGACCCTCTATCCCCTGGAGGGGGAGTCCTGGGAATAGGTGAGCTCTGGAGAGGGTGCTATGACAACGCAACCCAGCTTTCGACCGGGCCTGCTGAGCGTGGACTGGGAGCAGCGCATCGACTACCAGCGCATGCGTCGCCAGCGGCTGGAGAAGGCCCAGCGGCACCTGGCGGAGTCGGAGGCCGATGCCCTGCTGCTCATCGCGCCGGAGAATGTGCGCTACGTCACCGGCCTGCGCTCCCAGGATATGCCCCAGGTCCACTTCGGCCGGGCGGCCTGCCTGCTGCTGTCCGACCGGGAGCCGGTGGTGTACACCCCCTTCCGGGAGTACGCTGAGGAGGCGCTGCCCTGGCTGCGGGGCCGGGTCTCGCGGCTCTCCCCCTGGGGTATGGACACCCTGGAGGGGGCCCAGGCCCTGGCCCAGGATGTACGGGCCTGGCTGGCGGAGCTGGGGGCCACACCCGGCAAGGTAGGGGTGGACTTCTGGACGCCAGCCCTGGTAAAGGCCCTGCCGGAGGGACTGCCTGGCGTCCAGTGGGTGGATGGCCAGGGGATCATCATGCAGGCCAGGATGATCAAGACCGAGGATGAGCAAGCCTGCCTGAAGATGGCCTACGCCGTCACCGCGGCGGGCATGGAGGTGGCCCGGCAGGTCCTGCGTCCCGGGGTGCGGGAGTGTGAGGTGCAGGCGGCCTGTTTCGCTACCATGTACGCCCTGGGCAGCGAGTGGCAGCAGCAGTCGGGCATCATCACCTCGGACACCTACCCTTACCGGCGGCTGGCCACAGACAAGATCATTGGCTACGGGGACCTGGTGGTCATGGATGTGGGGGCACGGGTCAACGGGTACATGGGAGACCTGACCCGGACCTGGGTCTGCGGCAAGGGGGCCAGGCCGACGAAAGAGCAGGTGCGGGTCCACATGCAGGCTTACCGGGCCATGAAGCGGGCCGAGGAGGCGGTGGGCCCCGGCGTCACCACGCGAGAGGTCTACCGCGCCTGCGGCGAGGAGAACATCATGAGCGCCCTCCTGGGCCACGGCCTGGGGCTGGGCAACGAGCCGCCCCTCATCGGGCCCATCCCCAGGGAGACGGTCTTCACCCTCCAGCC
>JBHIBI010000132.1:0-3998 GCA_046758985.1 Dehalococcoidia bacterium | reverse complement strand
TTGCTGATGGACTCCCTAGGGAAAAACTTGGCCAGGGAGTAGCGGCCCAGGGTGACGATAACCCGCGGCTTGATGAGCTGGAGTTGCCGGTCGAGGTACTTGCTGCACTCAGCGATCTCGCCTGGCAAGGGGTCGCGGTTACTGGGAGGCCGGCACTTGACCATGTTGGTGATAAACACGTCCTCCCGCTTGAGCCCTACCGAGGCCAGCAACTCCTCCAGGAAACCCCCAGCGGGGCCGACGAAGGGCCTCCCCTGCCGGTCCTCATGAAACCCCGGGGCCTCACCGATGAACACGACCTTGACATTGGGAGCACCCTCTCCGGGCACCGCTGTGGTACGGCTCTGACTCAGGGGACAATCAGTACAGCCGGAGACCTTTTCGGCCAGTGCTTCAAGGGTGGTGAATTCCTTCATAAAAGCCCGCTAGGGAGACTCCAGGGCTATCTTACCAGGGGCTAAAGGGCCCGTCAATTTGGGTTCAGCAGAGGTGGGATATGGCCTCAGCAAGTCCAGGGCAAGGCTACTCATCAGAGATGCCCCGCTCCTTCAGGTAGTTGACCGCATCCTGGACGGTGATGATCTTCTCAGCCTCCTCATCGGAGATCTCCAACTGCTTTCCACCGCTGCTGAACTCCTCTTCGAAGGCCATGATGAGTTCTACCAGGTCGAGCGAGTCAGCGTTCAGGTTCTCCACGAAGGAGGCGTTGGCCACTACCGCCTCCTCGTTGACCCCTAGCTTCTCGACAACCACTTTCCTCACACGCTCAAAGATGGTGGCCATTACCTCACCTCTTTTCCATGGTCCGGCGATGTTTTGCTTGATGACAAGGTTTCCCTTTCCTCCATGAAGGTTCCCAGGACGCCGTTGACGAACTTGGGAGAGTTTTCGCTGCCATAGAGCTTTGCGAGCTCGACAGCCTCATTGATGACTACCTTGGGGGGCGTTGTAGGGTAGAAAAGCAACTCGAACAGCGCCAGCCGCAGGATGGTAGCGTCGATAACGGCCAGTTGCTCCACAGGCCAGAGGGGGGCCAACCTGGTTATCAGTTGGTCAAGGGTGGGCTGCTGCATGTCGACGCCTGGGACCAGCTCACGGGCAAAGGAGGCGGTTTCCGATGATACGGAGGCCTCCTCCAGGAGCCGGTCCAGGCTCCTCTCCCAGGAGTGACCAGCAACCTGGGCCTCGTAAAGGGCCTGTACGGCCAGTTTTCTGGCCCTACGCCTGGAGGGGAAGGACTTGCTTCTGGCCATCCTCGGCCCCTGCCTGACTGTGTTACCTCTTTCCGGTTGTTAAGTTACAGCGGCTAGTTGGTGAGATGCTGCAGGGCTTCCAGGTCGCCTACAGAGACCGTCCTGACCCTGCGGCTGATATGCCGCACCAGCCCGCTGAGCACCTTCCCTGGTCCCACTTCCACAAAGCTATTGACGCCGGAGTTCACCATATAGCTCACACTCTCTCTCCAGCGCACACAACTACAGAGCTGGGCCAGGGCCTCTTCTTTGATCTGCTCCACGGTGGTGACGGGCTTGCCCGTGGTATTGGCGACGATGGGGATAGCAGGTGCCCGGAAGTGGACCTTGCCCATGGCCTCGGAAAGTCCCTCTCGGGCGGACTCCATGAGGGACGAGTGAAAGGCCCCACTAACCGCCAGGGAGACGGCCTTTTTGGCACCTCGGGCTACAGCCAGGTCGATGGCCCGGGCCAGGCAAAGGCGGTCTCCGCTGATAACGAACTGGGTATCCGTGTTGACGTTGGCAATATGGGCACCCGTTTCCAGGCAGACCTCCTCCAGGGTTACCTCATCCAGTCCCATGATGGCTACCATGCCGCCTGGACGCCGCAAGGACGCGCTTTGCATCAGCCTTCCGCGCTCCCTGACCAGCCATACGGCCTCCATCCGGTCCAGCACTCCGGCCACGGTCAGGGCGGTGTATTCCCCGAGGCTGTGGCCCGCCAGCAGGGTTGGTTTCACGATGTTCTGGGGACCGAGGGCCTCCTCCATGGCCTGAAGATAGGCAAGGCTCAGGGTCATGATAGCCGGTTGGGAGTTGATGGTCTGACGCAGCTCCTGTTCAGGGCCCTCAAACATGAGGCGCGAGAGGTGTATGCCTAGCGCCGAGTCCACCTCCTGAAAGACCTGCCGTGCCGCAGGTGAGCGGGAATACAGCTCCAGGCCCATGCCCACAGTGTGTGAGCCCTGGCCTGGGAAAAGGTAGGCCACCTTGGGCCTATGCGTTTCTGTACCAGACATCATACGTAATGCTCCAAAAACTCAGAATAAGTGCTCTTCAGTGTGTTACCGGCAGATGGTTCCTCACACTCGGTACTTGACAGGAATCACCCCCTTTCCTGCGTGGTGATCGCCAGGACCTCCTGGCCTTTGTAGGATCCGCAGCTTGAACAGACCCGGTGGGGTAGCCGGGGGCTACCGCACTGGGGGCAACGGGAGAGATGGAGGGGTTGCAGGGAAGCATGGGCTCGTCGCTTACCCCGGCGGGATCTGGTGAGTTTTTTCTTGGGGAGAGCTCCCATCTTATTCAGCGTCTGGAGGCTACTGAGACCCCTCTTGGAGGAGCTTGGCCAGAGGCATCAGACGTGGATCCACCTGCCGCTGGCAGTGGCAGGACTCCACGTTGAGGTCGGCACCGCAGGTGGCGCAGAGGCCTTGACAATCCTCTTGGCAGAGGGGGTTCACCGGCCGGTTGACGATGAGGTGCTGCCGCACCGCCTCCTGAAGGTCCAGGACGTGGTGCTTGTCGATGGCGAAGGTCCCTTCCTCTATCGCCTCGGGCGGTAGAGGAAGGGAAGCACCAGTCTTGATATCCATGGTAGCGAGGTACTCCTCCTCGATGGAGAGGGTTACCGGAAGGTGCAGAGGCTTGAGGCAGCGACGGCACATGCTCCGGCTCCAGGTCTCTACCGAGGCGCTCGCCAGGATGCCCTTATCGGTACGCATAAGATGCAGCCTTCCCTTGGCCTGCTCCCGGTCCCCCTCTTCGGTAGTGTATTCATCGTCAACGGTGTCCACCCTGGTAGAGCCGATGGACTCCTTGAGCAGCTCTGCCACATGGTAGCGCATAATTTCCACCCCTCCCCCAGTACACGCAGTCGCCCATTATAACCGCACCCTGGGGGTTTGTGTCAAGCGACGCAGAGGGGGCTTTCGGGCTCAGTTTTGCGCATCAAAGGGGTCTGAGGTGACATATCAGGAGGCAGCTTTCTGCTGGCGCCGCTCCTCCACCGTCCTGCGGATGAACTCGACGATCTCCTGAGTGGGGGTGCCGGGCCCAAAGATGGCGGCGATACCCATCTTCAGCAGCGACTCCCGGTCCTCCTCAGGCAGGATACCGCCGGCCAGCACCAGGGTCTCCTCCATCCCCTTTTGCTTGAGCCCCTCGATGATCTCGGGGAACAGCTCCAGGTGTGCGCCGGAAAGGATGCTCAGCCCTACCACGTCCACGTCCTCCTGGGCAGCGGCCTCCACGATCATCTGAGGCGTTTGCCGGATACCGGTGTAGATGACCTCCATACCGGCGTCTCGCAGCACCCGGGCCACCACCTTGGCCCCCCGGTCGTGCCCATCGAGGCCGGGCTTGGCTATCAGCACCCGGATGGGCTCTTTCCTCTGTTCAGCCAACGGCTTGGGACCTCCGTGCCTCAGTATACTCTGCCCGCGGCGGGAAGCAAGGGCTGGTGGGGTTCAAGGTTCTCCTGCCCGGTAGCAGCCTAGAACCGCTGCACCAGCTCCACCAGCACACCCTGGGCGGCCCTGGGGTGGATGAAGGCTACCATACCCGTAAGCCCTGGCCTCGGTTCCGGCTCCACCAGCTCGATGCCACGGGCCTTGAGGAGCTTCAGCTTGCCCTGGATGTCCTCCACCTGAAAGGCCACATGGTGGAGCCCCTCGCCGCGCCGCTCTAGGAAGCGGGAGACCTCGCTGTTGGCATGGGTGGGCTGGAGGAACTCCAGCCGGGGCTCTCCCAGAGGGACCAGTG
>JBHIBI010000131.1:0-4018 GCA_046758985.1 Dehalococcoidia bacterium | reverse complement strand
GCGGCCTCCAGGGCACCGCCGGCCCCCAGCAGGTGCCCGTGCATGGACTTGGTGGAGCTCACGGGGATGCGGTGGGCCTCCTCGCCGAGGGCTGTCTTGATGGCCATAGTCTCGAACTTGTCATTGTAGACGGTGCTGGTACCATGGGCATTGACATAATCAATATCCCGGGGCTCCAGGCCTGCCTTCCGCAGAGCCAGCTTCATCGCCCGGGCAGATCCCTCCCCACCCGGCGCTGGCTCGGTGACATGGTGGGCGTCGGAGCTGGCCCCGTAGCCCACCAGCTCAACCAGGGGACGTGCCCCGCGACGCACCACGCTCTCCTCGCTCTCCAGCACGAGGACGGCGGCCCCCTCGCCCATGACGAAGCCGTCCCGCTGGGCGTCGAAGGGACGGCTGGCCTTCTGGGGCTCCTCATTACGGCGGGAGAGGGCACGCATGGAGCCGAAGCCAGCGATGGCGATGGGGCAGATGGGAGCCTCGCTGCCCCCGGCCAGGGCCACGTCAACGTCGCCGCGGCGCAGCATCTCCCAGGCCTCCCCCATGGCATCGGCGCCGCTGGAGCAGGAGGAGACGGTGCAGAAGTTGGGCCCCTTGACACCCAGCATCATGGAGACCTGGCCCGAGCCCATGTCCGAGAGCATCATGGGCACCAGGAAGGGGCTCACCCAGCGGGACCCCTTCTCCAAGAGGGCCTGGAACTGCTGGGAGAGGGTGATGATTCCCCCGATGCCGCTGCCGATGAGGGTGGCTACTCGCTCCCGGTCCAGGGTGTCCAGTTGGAGCTCTGCTTCGTGGATGGCCTGGAGGGTGACGGCACAGGCAAACTGGGCGAAGCGGTCCAGCCGGCGGGCCTCCTTCCGCTCTAGGTAGTCCAGCGGGTCAAAGCCCTTTACTTCGGCGGCGATGCGGGTCTCAAAGCCCTCGGCGTCGAAGGAGCTGATAGAGTCCACCCCCGACTGGCCCTTGATGAGGGACTGCCAGGTGGACTGGACATCCAGCCCCAGGGGAGAGATGACGCCCATGCCGGTGACGAAAACTCGACGCTGGTTCACGCTGCCATCCTCTGTGAGCACCGGATGCCCATTATACACGAGCAACTCCCTGGTGGAAAGGGAAAACTACGCCTCTCCGCATCGGTTTAGGGAGTTCACCAAATGACGCCCTGACGAGGAGAAGGTCTTGTGCGTTTCAATCAAGGAGGAGGGGGACTACTACCTTCGGAGTAGTTGATTCGAGGGAGGTCCCTCCGGGTCAAATCACCCCTTAACCACCCGTATGCCGGATGGTCACGGCGCTACCCAGAGGGTACCGTAGGGCAATAGAGGAGGGGTTCTTTCTGGTCTAAGCTGGTCCTGTACCGCTGGCGTCGAGCAGGGACCCAGGAGGGCAGACTATGCTAGCGACTAAGGTGGAGACCAAGGTCCTGGTGGTTGCTCACCAGCCATCGTTCGTGAAACGGGTGCACTCCTGGCTGGAGGATGTAGGCTATGCCGTGAGCGTTGCCTTCGATGGACGGCAGGGCCTGCGGGAGTTTCTGCGCCACCAGCCCGGCTTTGTCATCCTGGAGGTGCTCCAGCACCGTGAGAACGGCCTGGAGCTGTTGCAACGCATCCGTGAGGTGTCCCAGGTGCCCGTGGTGCTCCTGAGCGTCAAGGACCATACGGCAACGAAGGTGCAAGCCCTGAGGCTTGGCGCGGATGACTATCTGGTGAAGCCCATTGGCCGTATGGAGCTCCTTGCCCGTGTTGAAGCGATCCTGCGGCGCACTCAGGCCAATGATACCTCCGGGCCCGAGGCAATCTACGCCGATGGCACCCTCACCCTGGATTTCCCCAGGCACCGTATCTATGTGCGCGGCGAGGAGGTTCAACTCACCGTCCTGGAGTACCAGCTTCTGGCCGCCCTGGTGACCCGCCCTGGCCAGGTCCTCACCCACCAGCAACTGCTGCACCAGATCTGGGGGCCCGAGTACGACGGCTGTGAGTACGTCAAATGGCATGTCAGCCGGCTCCGCCGCAAGATCGAGCAAGACCCCCTGAACCCTGATCTGGTGGTTACGGTCCGGGGGTTGGGGTACCGCTACGAGGGGATGCGCACCGACTCCCGTAACTAGCAAGGCTTGATGGCATTGGGTGCATGCTTCCAGCCTCGTGCACCCCTTCCCAGGCACCGGGGCTGGTTCATGCCCCAATCGATGCCTAGCCTTTCGGTGGCCACGCTCACTGCACACCAAAATCACACCCTTTTCACACCTTTGCCACATGTTGGAGGTGTAAGCCCGCTGTACGGTGTCCTCGGACAACTCTGGTTACCTTAGAACATTGTTCCTTCCTAAAACGCAGAAGCCGTGTCATAGTCACCTTGGGGGGCGAAAAAGAAGGGACAGGATCGCGTAGGAGAAGACCTCGGTGGGTGAACGCAGCCGGGGTCGAGTGTAGATGGTGAGACCACCATCGATCCAACTTGGCGGAAGAGGTGGTCAGTGGATGCACCTCTCTTCAAGGTCCTGACGCGCGGGCAACGGGGAGTTGGCCTTCTAGAGACGATCATCGCCCTGGGTATCCTGGGGATAATCGGAATCGTCTTTATCGCGGCCCTGTCCACCAACTCCACCACCGTGCGGATCTCCGATGAGCGGTTGCAAGCAGACAGCCTAGCCCGCTCGCAACTGGAGATCCTCAAGAGCCTGCCCTACGACCCGACAGCCCCCTACTACGAGAGCGAGCCCTCGGTTCCGGTGCCGCCTAGCTATTCCCTCACCCTGACCGTCACCCTGGTGGACGGCGACCCGGATCTGCAAGAGCTAATCGTGGACGTCTTGCGTGATGGACAGCCGGTGCTCACGGTATCCACCTACAAGGCCAACCTATGATCAGAAGCAAAGAGCAAGGGTTCACGCTGATTGAGCTGCTGGTGGTCATGGGCATCAGCGGGCTGGTGGCGGCGGCGGCGGTCCCCGCGATATTTGGCATCTCTACGGGCACGGCACGCAGCAACAATGACGTCACCGCCATCCAGGATGTCGAGGTCGCCGCTGGCTGGGTTACCCGTGACATGTCCGTAGCCAGCACCACCGACTTACAGGATGGAGTGGCACCCGCCAGTCAGATGACCCTACAGTGGACTGACTGGTACGACTGGGAGGCTCAGGGTGGCCCTCAGCAGCACACCAGTAGCTACACCCTCTCAGGCACCAGCCTGGTGCGTACCTACGACGGTGTTACCCACATCGTCGCCAGACACATCACCCAGGCCCAGTTCTCGCTCCAAGGCCGTGTCGTCACCGTTACCCTGACCTCCTCGCCAGATCGTGTGCCACAGCAGAGCGAGACCAGAACCTATTATCTCTATCTCCGACCTCCCTTAGCGCTTCAGTGAGGAGATGATGCAGGGCGAACGAGGACAGGCCTTCATCCTGGTGTTGATCCTGCTGGCGTTGGGCTCAACGCTCATCGCGCCGTCCATCTCCCTGGGCATCACGGCCCTCCAGAGCGGGCAAATCCACACGGAGCTTCTGGAGGAGCAGTATGCGGCAGAGGGGGCGTTACAGGCGGTGATGTGGCAGTTGCTGTATGACCCTAGCTTTCTCGAACAGGTCACCGGCGATGGAGGTGGTACCCTTCCCACCGTCACTCTCAACGGTGTTGACGTAACGGCCACGATCGGAGTCAAGACTCCCCCCAGGCTCTCCGGGGTAGGCCTGGCCAAGAACTACCAGGTCAAGCCCACCAAAACGGTATGCCCCAATGGCGTGGATGACGGCCCGGATGATCCTTGCCCTGAACCGGTGGCCCCGGGTATCCCCACAACCTTCACCTATATCATCACTTTGGAGCGGCTGGAGCCTGATGACACGGTGTTCGACAGGGTGGACAAGGTCAAGGACGGGTTGCCTCTGGGCCTCACCTACGTGCCCAACTCCAGTGTGCTGGACGGCGTTCCCTTCAATGACGATGACCAGACGATTCTGAACAGCTCGGTCATACTCAAGACCGAGGCTGGCGGCTACCAGAGC
>JBHIBI010000130.1:0-4037 GCA_046758985.1 Dehalococcoidia bacterium | reverse complement strand
CAGGGGCAGTATATCAAAACCCCCGTCCTTTGCAAAGGCTGGCGAGACAGAGCCGCTCGGAACCGCCCGGGTTCGCCCTTGGTGGGCTCATCCCCCTGTGCTATAATAAAGCTGGGTACACTCATGAGGAGGCCTAGGGCTAACTGGGAGACCATGGGATGGGAGGAGGATTCGATAGAGCACCTGGCCTGCTTCACGCTGGCTTCTGGAGACCACCCTGGGGGCAGGGCCGCCTGCCGGGAGAGTGCAAAACGCAGTGTCAAGATCGCTGATGCCGCCGGTTGATGAACTGAAGGTGTTCACGGGCAGTGCCCACCCGGAGCTAACCCGGTCGGTCTGTGAATACCTTGGCATACCGCTGGGCAGGGCGGAGACCTTCAAGTTCAGCAACGATAACACCTTCGTCCGCATCCTGGAGAACATCCGGCAGCAGGATGTCTTCATCGTGCAGCCCACCTCCTCCCCGGTGAACGATAACCTGATGGAGCTGCTCATCATGATCGACGCCGCCAAGCGGGCCTCGGCGGGGCGCATCACCGCCGTGCTCCCCTACTACGGCTATGGGCGCACCGACAAGAAGGACCAGCCCCGGGTGCCCATCACCGCCCGGCTGGTGGCCGACCTGCTGACGGCGGCGGGGGCGCAACGGCTGCTGACGGTGGACCTGCACGCCGGTCAGATCCAGGGCTTCTTCAACATCCCCGTAGACGAGCTGACAGCCCAGCCTATGCAGGCGCGCTACGTCCGGGAGAAGGAGCTGAAAGACCTGGTGGTGGTGGCGGTGGACATCGGCATCAGCAAGAAGGCGCGGAACCTGGCGGAGCGGCTGGACGCCTCCCTGGCTATTATCGAGAAGCGGCGCCACGGCAACCTGGAGGAGACCGAAAGCCTCAACGTCATCGGTGAGGTGGAGGGCAAGGCTGCCCTCCTGTTCGACGACGAGATTGACTCGGGGGCCTCAGTGCTGGCAGCCACAGAGGCGCTGGAACAGGCGGGGGTGGAGGAGGTCTACGCCTGCTGTACCCATCCCATCCTGTCAGATCAGGCCTCCCAGAAGCTCCAGGCCAGTAGGCTGAAAGAGGTGGTGGTCACCGACACCGTCCCTGTCCCGCCGGAGAAGCAGTATGGCTCGCTCAAGGTCCTCTCAGTGGCCGCCTTGCTGGGCGAGGCTATCTACCGCATCCACCACGGCCTTTCCGTGGGGGCCATGTTCGAGTAAGGTTGAGGCCTCCAGTTCCGGGAAGGTGGCTAGGCCAAGGAAGACGCAGAGATGCTCAAGGGTCTCCTCTCCGTACTCACTGACTCCAATGATGCCAAGCTGAAGAAGCTGGGCCCTCTGGTACCGCGCATCAATACCCTGGAGCCGGACTTTGAGCGGCTGAGCAACCAGGAGCTCCGGGCCCGAACCGATGTGTTCAAGGCCCGCTTGGCTCATGGGGAATCGCTGGATGACCTGCTGCCCGAGGCCTTTGCCGCCGTGCGGGAGGCCGCCAAGCGCACCCTGGGCCAGCGCCACTTCGACGTGCAGCTTATGGGTGGTATCGTCCTGCACCAGGGCAAGATTGCCGAGATGAAGACCGGCGAGGGAAAGACCCTGGTGGCTACCCTGCCCGTCTTCCTCAACGGCCTCACGGGCCAGGGCGTCCACGTGGTCACCGTCAACGACTACCTGGCCAAGCGCGATACGGTGTGGATGGGACCCATCTATCATCTGCTGGGGCTCTCCGTAGGCTGCCTCCAGCACGAGGCCGCCTACCTCTACGACCCTACGGCGGAGAGCGAGAACCCCAGCTACCGCCACCTGCGGCCTGTCCCCCGGCGGGAGGCCTACCAGGCCGACATCACCTACGGCACCAACAACGAGTTCGGTTTCGATTACCTGCGGGACAACATGGCCCTGGAACTCTCCCAGAAGGTACAGCAAGAGCTCGCCTACGCCATCGTGGACGAGGTGGACAACATCCTCATCGACGAGGCACGGACACCGCTGATCATCAGCGGGCCCGCCGAAGAGCCTACCCGCCTCTACACCCAGTTCGCCCAGTTGGTCCCTCGCCTCCGGGCAGGGGAGGACTACGCCGTGGACGAGAAGCACCGCACGGTGGGCCTCACCGAGTCGGGGGTGGAGAAGCTGGAGGGCTGGCTCAAGCTGGCCAACCTGTATGCGCCGGAGAACTACAGCCTAGTCCACTACGTGGAGAATGCCCTCCGGGCCCACGCCCTCTTCAAGCGCGATAAGGACTACGTGCTGCGGAACGGCGAGGTGGTGCTGGTGGACGAGTTCACCGGGCGGCTTATGCCAGGCCGTCGCTACTCCGAGGGTCTCCACCAGGCCATCGAAGCAAAAGAGGGTGTCAAGGTCCAACGGGAGACCGTTACCTATGCCACCATCACCATCCAGAACTACTTCCGTATGTACGGGAAGCTGGCGGGCATGACCGGCACCGCTGCCACCGAGGCTGAGGAGCTATTCAAGATTTACAAACTGGACGTGGTGGTCGTCCCCACCAACCTGCCTATGATTCGCCAGGACTTCTCCGACTACATCTACAAGACCGAGGCAGCCAAGTGGCGCGCCATCGTCCAGGAGGTGGAGGAGACCTATAAGAGCAGCCGACCGGTCCTCGTGGGCACCTCCTCCATCGAGAAAAATGAGCACCTGAGCGAGCTGCTCCAGCGGAAGGGCATCCCCTACGAGGTGCTAAACGCCAAGCAGCATGAGCGAGAGGCCATGATCGTGGCCCAGGCGGGGCGTCTTGGCGCTGTGACCGTCTCCACCGCTATGGCCGGCCGTGGCACCGACATCATCCTGGGTGGCAACCCCGAAGGATCGCTCCAGGAGGAGCTCCGGAAGCAGGGCTACACCCTGGATACCGCTCCACCCGAGCTGCTGGATCAACTGCGCCAGGAGGTCCAGGCACGCTGGCGCGAGGAGCACGAAAAGGTGGTGGCCCTGGGCGGCCTGCACGTGGTCGGTACCGAGCACCATGATGCCCGCCGTGTGGACAATCAGCTCCGGGGCCGCTCCGGCCGCCAGGGCGACCCGGGCAGCTCCCGCTTCTATGCCTCCCTGGAGGACGAGCTGCTCCGGCGCTTCGGTGGCGACCGCATCAAAGGCATCATGGAATGGGCGGGCCTGGATGAGGACCAGCCCATCGAGAACCGCATGATCACCAAGGCCGTGGCTAGCGCCCAGACCCGCGTGGAGGGCTTCCACTTCGAGATCCGGAAGCACCTCCTGGACTACGACGATGTGGTCAACCGGCACCGCGAGGTGATCTATAACGAGCGTAACAAGATCCTGGAGGGTGCCGACCTCAAGGCCAACATACTAGACATGATCCGCCGGGAGCTCACGAGCCTGGTAGACTTCCATCTGGGAGACCGGGATGCTGAAAACTGGGACCTGGATGGGTTCCTCGCCGAGGTGAAGACCATCTTCCCACCACCCCTGGAGCTGAACGGCCCGGACAAGCTGGCCCGCTACAGCCGTGACGAGATCCAGGAGCAGCTCATCCAGCACGCCGAGGCGTTCTACGCGCAGCGAGAGCAGGAGCAGGGCTCGGAGGAGATGCGGACCCTGGAGCGGCTGCTGATGCTCCGCACCATCGATGTCCACTGGGTACACCACCTGACGGCTACGGAGAACCTGCGCACCGGCGTGGGGCTCCAAGCTTATGGTCAGCGGGATCCCCTGGTGGTCTACAAGACCGAGGGACACCGCATGTTCGAGGAGCTGCTCCAGCGCATCCAGCACGACATCGTGCGCACCATCTACCGGGTGAGCCTGGGGCCAGCCCCTGCCCAGCCACAGCGGCGGGCGGCAGCCACCCCCCCGGCCAGCCCCATGGCCGCGGTGACGGGCAACCGCCGCGCCGAGCCCGTGGCCGTGGGGGCCGGCAAGAAGGTGGGCCGCAACGACCCCTGCCCCTGTGGCAGCGGCAAGAAGTACAAGAAGTGCCACGGGGCCAGTAGCTAACCGCATGACCAACGAGGAGCTGGCCCAGGTCTTCGACAACATGGCCGCCCTCCTGGAA
>JBHIBI010000129.1:0-4065 GCA_046758985.1 Dehalococcoidia bacterium | reverse complement strand
CTTCGGGCCCTGGGCCGGGCCGGACTGGGAGACGGAGCAGGAACAGTGGCAGCAGAGCGGGGAGGAGCTCGGCGCCCGCTCCATTAGGACCCACCGCGGGCAGGAGGAGCTGGCGGGCCGCACCTGGCGGGTGGTCTACTTTGAATGGGAGGAGGACCTGGAGATCCCCGACCTGGAGGTCCAGGTCGCCATCCAGCGTCGCCTGGGCTACGCAGAGGACTACGGCATCCTGCTGGTGCAGGAGACTACCACCCGGGGGAGGCAGTTCGGCCAGGAGGTAGACCTGCACACGTCGCTGGCCCTGGCTGAGTGGAACCCCGCCGCACCCTGAGCCTCTCTGCCCTTGAGCGGCACAGGCCGTCATGGAGTAGAATGGCAAGGAAAGCAAGGCCATGCGATACACTAGGTCCTTTATCAGAACACTGCACCAGGAGCCGGCCGAGGCGGAAACAGCCTCCCACCGCCTGATGCTCAAGGCGGGGATGGTAGCGCCCCTGGCCTCGGGGGTGTACACCTACCTACCGCTAGCCCACCGCTCCCTAAGGAAGATCGAGGCCATCCTCCGGCAGGAGATGGACGCCGCCGGTGGGCAGGAGCTCCGTATGCCCACCCTCCACCCCCAGGAGCTGTGGGAGGAGACGGGCCGGCGGCAGGCCTTCGGACAGGGCCTCTTCACCCTCCAGGACCGGCGGGAGCGCCCCCTGGTGCTGGCTCCTACCCACGAGGAGGTCATCACCCAACTGGTGCACAGCTTCGTCAGCAGCTACCGCGACCTGCCCCTGCTGCTGTACCAGATTCAGACCAAGTTCCGCGACGAGCCCCGGCCTCGCGGCGGCCTCATCCGCGTCCGGGAGTTCGACATGAAGGATGCCTACAGCTTCGACGCCGACTGGGAGAGCCTGGCCCATACCTATGAGACCATAGCTCAGGCCTACCGCAACATCTTCGCCCGCTGCGGCTTGCCCGCCCCGATGGTGGAGGCCGACAGCGGTGCCATCGGCGGCAAGGACTCCCACGAGTTCATCCTGCTCACCCCCAGCGGCGAGGACTGGATGGTGAGCTGTCCCAACTGCGGGTACGCCGCCAACCTGGAGAAGGCCCAGAGCGTCAAGCCGCCAGCCCCGGTAGAGCCTGCCAAGCCCCTTCAGGAGGTGGCCACCCCCGGCGTCAGGACCATCGCCGAGCTGGCGCAGGAGCTGGACATCGCCCCCCAGCAGACCCTCAAGGCGGTCTTCTACACCTGCGACGGCCAGGTGGTCCTGGTGACCATCCGCGGTGACCTAGAGGTGAACGAGGTGAAGCTGAAGAACCTCCTCCAGTGCCCCGACCTGCGCCTGGCCTCGGAAGAGGAGGTGGAGGGGGCCGGGCTGGTGGCGGGCTCCGCCTCGCCGGTGGGCCTTACCGGGATCCAGCGGGTGGCCGACGACTCCATCCACCTGGGCTCCAACTTCGCCGTGGGCGCCAACAAGCCCGACCACCACCTGGTCAACGCCAACTTCCCCCGAGACTTCCAGGTGGACCTGGTGGCCGACATCGCCCAGGCCAGACAGGGCCACGGCTGCATCCGGTGTGGCAAGCCCCTGGAGGAGGCCCGGGGCATCGAGGTGGGGCATATTTTCAAGCTGGGCACCTTCTTCAGCGAGCGACTGGGGGCCTCGTACCTGGACCAGGAGGGTAAGCAGCAGCCCATCGTCATGGGCTGCTACGGCATCGGTGTGGGCCGGCTGCTGGCGGCGGCTATCGAGCAGAGCCACGACGACCGGGGTCTGCTGCTGCCTCCGCCCATCGCCCCCTTCCACGTCTACCTGGCAGCCCTCAACGTGGAGAGCCTTGAGGTGGCACGCGAGGCCGAGGTCCTGGAGCAGCAGCTCCAGCAGGCCGGGGTTGAGGTGCTCTACGATGACCGGCCGGAGACGGCGGGGGTGAAGTTCAACGACGCCGACCTGCTGGGCTTCCCCGTGCGGCTGGTGGTGAGCCCCCGCACGCTGAAGGAGCGCGCCGCCGAGGTGAAGCTACGCAGGGAGAAGGAGACGGCCCTGGTGCCGCTGACGGAGGCCGCGGCCAGGGTGCGGGAGCTGCTGGAGGGGTGGTAGGTTTCCCTCCCCATGTCGATCTCCGCAAACCTCCCCTCAAAGTACGCCGCCACCCGCTGGGCGTACTCGTCGGGGCGGGCCTTGAAGCTGCGGGTGTGGCCCGCTCCCGGCACCAGCCATACCCGGGTATCCGGGTGGGGCGAGGCTGCCCGCAGGCGTACCCCGTGCTCCGGCGGCACCCGGTCATCGGCCTCACCCTGGATGAGCAGGAGGGGGAAATCCAGCCGCTCCACCGCCTTCACCGGGGCGATGGCCCCCACGTCGATGCCGTAGGTCACCCGGGCCACCACCTGGAGCCCAGGAATGAGGGCAGGCACCAGCCAACCGGGGAGACTGGTCCGGTTACGAGTCTCGGCAACGATGAGGTCGGAGATAGAGGCAAAGGCACTGTCCGCCACCACCGCCCGCAGCCGGGGCTCCTGCTCCGCCACCAGCAGGGCCACGGCACCACCCAGGGAGAAGCCCAGCACACCGATGCGCTCCGGCGGCACGCCGCGCCGCACCAGCTCGTCGAAGGCCCCCAGCAGGTCCTGCTGCTCGAAATACCCCGCGGACATCTGGTCGCCGCCGGACTCCCCGTGGGCCCGCAGGTCGAACAGGAAGAGGCTGAAGCCCTGGTCGGCCAGCTTGCGGCTCAGCTCCAGGATACCTATGCCCCGGGAGGCCCGGTTACTGTCCACCCCGTGGACGATGATGATGGTGCCCCTGGAGTCCTTCACGGGGATGTACCAGCCACTGAGGGCGAGCTCCCCCTCACGGGGCGCAAAGGCCAGGGACTCGTAGGCCAGCCCCACCGAGTCCGGCGTGGCCTCCAGAGGGGTGCGCTTGGCGGTGGTGACCGAGGAGGCCAGACGCCAGGAGATGCCGCCGTAGATGACGAGCAGCCCCACCAGCACCAGCACCGCGGCCCGCAGCAGGGAGCGTCGCATACCACCGCCCCTTCATCCGGCTCGTTGCATTATACGACACGCCCCTGGGTCAGGCGGCGCAACTCGGGAGGGCGGGCTCCTCGAAGTACCGGCCCTTCGCACCTCCTTTGACCGCTGTTGTCCCCCAGTGTTATCCTCTGAGTGCTCCCCGCTCTTCCTTGATAACGATGGAAAGCCGGTACAATACGCAGCGCGGAGGAGGGAGGCGATGGACTTTCAGTTGACCGAGCAGCAGCAGTCGATCCGGGAGGCCGTTCGGGAGGTCTGCCAAAAGTATCCTGACTCCTACTGGCGGGAGCTGGATGCGAAGAGGGAGTACCCAGAGGCCTTCGTTCAGGAGCTCACCCGCCTGGGGTGGCTATCGGTCCTGATCCCGGAGGAGTACGGCGGGGCTGGGCTGGGGATCACCGAGGCTGCCACTATCGTGGAAGAGATCAACCACTCTGGGGGCTACGCGGGCGACTGTCTTGCCCAGATGTATATCATGGGCACACTCCTGCGGCACGGGAGCGAGGAGCAGAAGCAACGCTACCTGCCGCAGGTCGCCAGCGGTGAGCTCCGGTTGCAGGCCTTTGCTGTCACCGAGCCCAACGCGGGCTCAGAGACCACCCGAATCGAGACCATGGCTGTCCGCAAGGGAGACCGCTATGTGGTCAGCGGCCAGAAGATCTTCATCTCCCGGGTGCTGCAGTCCGACCTCATGCTGCTCTTGGCCCGCACTACGCCCTACGACCAGCTCCAGGACAAGACCCGAGGGCTTTCGGTGTTCCTGGTGGACCTGAGGGAGACCCAAGGTAAACTCCAGGTCCAGCCTCTGGATATTATGATCAACCATCACGCCAATGCCCTCTTCTTCGACGAACTGGAGGTGCCAGCGGAAAACCTCGTCGGCGAGGAGGGTATGGGGTTCCGTCACATCATCGACTCCTGGAACCCCGAGCGTATTCTCATTGCCTCTGAGGCCATCGGAGACGGCCGCTGGTTTATTGAACGGGCCGTGAGCTACGCCAACCAGCGGGTGGTCTTCGGTCGGCCCATTGGGG
>JBHIBI010000128.1:0-4082 GCA_046758985.1 Dehalococcoidia bacterium | reverse complement strand
GCCTACCTGCTGGCCTTCGCCTTTGACCTGCCTGCTGCCCTGGGGAGCCTGGCCTACATGGTGCCGGTCATTCTAGTGGTCACCGGCACCGCCAACCTGGCCCTAACCCTGCCCTCCTCGCAAGGGGGTGTGGGGCCCTTCGAGTTCTTCGCCAAGACCACCCTAGTGGTCTTGGGTTTGGGGGGTGGCGTGGCCTCGGCCTATGCCCTGGCCCTGCACGTGGTGCTCATCGTGCCTATCACGGTGCTGGGACTGGCCTACTTGTGGTGGGCGAACCTCTCCCTGGTTCAGCTCGCCCGGCGGGGTGAGGCGGTGCCCCTGGCTCCCAATGCGGCGGGCCTCGGCGCCAGTGTCCACCTCAGGCGGACCAAGGAGGAGGAGTCGTGAGGGTGGGGGTCATTGGGGGTGGGGCCGCGGGCCTGGCAGTGGGCTACGAGCTGGTACGACAAGGACACCAGGTGGCTGTGTTCGAGCAGGCTCCTTTCCTGGGCGGCCAGGCCTCCACCTTCGACGTGGGGGGTACGCCCCTGGAGTGGGGCTACCACCACCTGTTCATGAGCGACTGGGACATGGTGAGCTTCATGCAGGAGCTGGGCCTGGGGCACCGCCTCCAGTGGCTGGTCTCCAGGGCGGGCCTCCACTACGGAGGCAGGAACTGGAACTGGTCCAGCCCCATGGACCTGCTCCGCTTCACTCCCCTGAGCCCGGTAGACCGGTTGCGTTTGGGCCTGGTGACCCTGTATCTCCAGCGCTACAGGCGGTGGCAGCGGCTGGAGGGGTTCACCGCTACCGAGTGGCTCCAGCGGGCGGTGGGTCGCCGCGCCTATGAGGTGGTCTGGGAGCCCCTGCTGCGGGGCAAGTTTGGCGAGAGCTATGCCGAAGTGAGCATGACCTGGCTCTGGGGCAAGATCTACCTGCGGGTAGCCTCCCGCAAGGGCCTGGGCAAGGAGCGCCTGGGCTACCCTATGGGCAGCTTCGGGGAGGTCTTCGACACTGCCGCCAGGTTCATCATCGAAGGGGGCAGCGAGGTCGCTACCTCGGCCACCGTCAAGCGGGTGGTGGTGGAAGAAGGACGGGCCACGGGGCTGGAGGTAGAGCTTCTCGGCCAGGGCCCCCAGGTGTGTCCCTACGACGCCATCGTCGCCACGGTACCATCGTACATTTTTCCCCGTCTGGTACCGCCGTTGCTTGAGGACTACCTGAGCAGGCTCACCAGCGTCAAGTACCTGGCGGCGGTGCTGGTGGTGCTGGAGCTGGACCGGCCCCTCTCCCATATCTACTGGCTCAACATCGCCGACCGCAGCATCCCCTTTGTGGGCATTGTGGAGCAGACCAACTTCATCCCCCCGGAGCACTACGGTGGCAGGCACGTGGTCTATATCGCCAACTACCTGGGCAAGGAGGACCCCCTCTACCACCTGAAGGCCGAGGAGCTGTTCCAGGAGTACCTGCCCCACCTGCGCAAGATCAACCCTCAGTTTGACCCCTCGTGGATCCAGCAGTACCACTACCACCGGGAGGAGGCCGCCCAGCCGGTCATCGGGGTGGGCTACTCCCGGCAGATACCCTCGCACCGCACGCCCATCAAGGGCCTGTACCTGGCCAACACCACCCAGGTCTACCCTGAGGACCGGGGCACCAACTACAGCGTGCGGCTGGGGCGCAAGGTGGCTCGCATGGTACTGGGAGACTACGGCCACCAGGTGGGCCAGCCCCTGCCCCGGGTGGTCGTGCCCGCGTCGCTGACAGCGGCCTAGGAGGTGGGGCCGCTTCTGTCCTTGACACCTGTGAGCCCTGCCCCAACAATGGAGGCGATCCAGGCGAGCATTTGCACAAGGGGGAGCCATGGCTCTCACGGGCAAGGCGGCCGTCTTCATCAAGGCGGGAGAGCCCTTCCGCATCCAGGAGCTGCCGGTGCCGCAGGTGGAGCCGGGAGGCATCCTGGTAAAGCTGACGGCGGCTAGCATCTGCGGCTCAGACCTCCACTACTGGCGGGGCGATGGCCCCCCGCTCCTCACGGGCGGCTCATCCCCTGGCCCTCTTATCACGGGCCACGAGATGATGGGACGGGTGCACACCCTAGGCCAGGGCGTGACCACCGACTCCCTGAATCGTCCCCTCCAGGAGGGAGACCGGGTGGTCTTCTTCTACCTCTTCCCCTGCCTCCGGTGCTACAACTGCATCCGGGGGGAGCTGGCCTCCTGCCCTCACCGGCGGCGCTTCTGGCTCCCTCTGGAGCAGTACCCCTACTGTAGCGGTGGCTACGCCGAGTACTTCTACCTGCATCCCGGCCACTTCGTCTTCAAGGTGCCCGAGGAGCTGCCCGACGAGGCGGTGGCCCCGGTCAACTGTGCCCTCTCCCAGGTGACCTACGGCCTGCATCAGGGCGGCCTGCGCATGGGCGACACGGTGGTGGTCCAGGGAGCCGGGGGGCTGGGGGTCAACGCCTGCGCTGTGGCCAAGGAGACGGGTGCCCATCAGGTCATCGTCATCGACGGCCAGGACAACCGGCTGGAGCTGGCCCGGCAGTGTGGCGCCGACGTGACCATCAACCTCAACGAGCTGCGGGAGCCCCAGGAGCGGGTGGCCCGGGTGAGGGAGCTGACCGAGGGTCGTGGCGCCGATGTGGTGCTGGAGGTGGTAGGCTTCCCCCAGGCGGTGCCCGAGGGCCTGGATATGCTGCGGCCCGGCGGCACCTACGTGGAGATCGGGCACATCACCCCCGGCAGCGGGGTGCAGGTGGACTTCTCCCGCCTGGTGCGCAACAGCACCCGCATCCTGGCGGTCCTCAACTACAACCCCTGGGTGATCCCCGTCGCCCTGGACTTCCTGGTGCGCATCAGGGACCGGTACCCCCTGGCCAAACTGGTCTCCCACAGGTTCCCCCTGGAGCGCATCAACGAGGCCTTTCAGGAGGCCGAGTGGCAGGGCAAGGCGGGCGGCACCGCCGTGACCCGGGCTATCCTCACACCCTGAAGGAGGAGAGGGACAAATGAAGGCGATAATCCTAGAGCGCTTCGGCGAGCCGCTGGTGGCCGGGGAGGTGCCCACGCCTACCATCGGGCCCGGGGAGGTGCTGGTGCGCGTGCAGGCCAACGGCCTCTGTGCCACCGACCTGAAGATGATGGACGGGCTGGTCCCTACCGTGCCTTTGCCCCACATCCTGGGCCACGAGGTGGCCGGCGAGGTGGTGGAGGTGGGGGCGGAGGTGCGGGACCTCCAGCCCAGCGACCACGTCACCGTGTACATGCACCTGGGCTGCGGCTTCTGCGACTACTGCCGTGCGGGGCTGGAGAACCTCTGCCAGCACGCGCCCCGCACGGGCTTCGAGCTGGACGGCGGCTTCAGTGAGTACATGCGGGTCCTGGGCCGCAACGCCGTGAAGATCGCCCGGGAGGTACCCCTGGAGGAGGCTGCCATCCTGCCCGACGCCGTCGCCACCTGCTACCACGCCCTGGTGCAGAAGGCCAGGGTGCGGGTGGGTGAGACAGTGGTGGTCATCGGGGTGGGCGGCCTGGGCATCCACGCGGTGCAGGTGGCCCGCATCATGGGGGCGCGGGTCATCGCCGCCGACGTGGTGCCGGAGAAGCTGCGGGCCGCCCAGAAGTTCGGCGCTGAGGTGGTGGTCAACAGCCGGGAGGAGGACCTGCCCCAGCGGGTGAAGGCCCTCACCGGCGGCCTGGGTGCCGACGTGGTGGCCGAGTGTGTGGGGGGCCATACCGTGCCCGACGTGCTGAGGGAGAGCATCGCCTGCCTCAAGCTGGGGGGACGGCTGGTGGTGATGGGGTACATGTACGGCCAGCCGCTGTCGGTGGACAGTGCCGACCTGATCTACGGCCAGTGGAGCATCCTGGGCACCCGGGCCTCTTCCCTCCAGGACCTGGTGGAGGTGGTGCGGCTGGTGGAGAGCGGCCAGCTCAAGCCGGTGGTCTCGGAGCGCTTCCCCCTGGAGCAGGCCAACGAGGCCCTGGCAGTGCTGCGGGAGAACCCACCCCTGGGGCGCATCGTGCTCACTTCGTGAGGGTGGTGCAGACGGGTTTCGGTCTCGTTGCCTTCTCTGGTATAATAGGAGGCTGAGGAGG
>JBHIBI010000127.1:0-4116 GCA_046758985.1 Dehalococcoidia bacterium | reverse complement strand
CGTAGATGAGGTTCTTCTCCCGGAGGAACCCCAGCGTTCTGTCCCGGTTCTTCTCGTTGAGCCAGGAACCGTTCCTGAACTCCACGGCGATCCGATACTGGGGCAGCCTCTCCTGGCAGGATTGGATGTACTCCCGATTGTCGCTCTCCGGGAAGAACCACTCCGGGAACTGGAAGAGGACCACGCCCAGCTTGCCGGCGCTGTCCAGAGGCAAGAGGGCATCGGCAAAGCGCTGCCAGAGGATGTCCACCGCTTCGCCGGGGAGGTCTCGCTGGTAGAGGTTCTTCTTCTCCACCCCGGCCACCACAGCCCTCACATCCCGGGGCAGCGACCGGGCCTGGGTGGGGTGCTGGGTGAACAGGGAGAAGGCCTTGATGTTGAACACGAAGTCCGGAGGCGTCCGCTCCACCCACAGCCGGGCGGTGCGCTCGGCGGGCAGGGAATAGTAAGTGCTGTCCACCTCCACGAGGTCGAAATGGCTGGAGTAAAACTGGAGCCTGGCCTCCGGGGTTTTAGCCCTGACCGGGTACCAGCCGCTCTGAAGCAGCGTGGGGTCGGTCCAGGAGCAGGTGCCGATGCGGACTCTGGCCATGGCTGATTTCATTGTATCACCGGCAGTGTCCTATTTCCGGGACGGTAGGAAGGCTACCAGGGAGCCACCGAGCCCCGGCCTGTGCCGACATCAACACCCTTGACAAAAGAACCGATGTTCTAATATCATATAGGCACCAGCCACGGGGGAGGTAAAGCATGCAGGTGGCCTGTCTTCTCATCGACCATTTCCCTTACCGGGTAGAGGTGCAGCGGCGCCCGGGGCTGTGGTGCCGACTCGTGTTGATTGTTCATGGCGAAGGCTCCCGCAGCACGGTACTGGACTGCGCTCCCGCAATGGCCGGTGTGGCACCCGGTATGCCCCTACAGCAGGCCCTCTCCCGCTACAAGCATGCCGTCCTGCTGGAAGCTGACCAACCTGAGTACGAGGCACAATTTGAGGATGTCCTGGAGGCCCTGGAGCAGCGCAGCCCGGTGGTGGAGCCGGCCGGTCTGGGATGTGCCTACATCGGCCTGGATGGGCTATCTCAAATGTATGGGGGCGATTCCCGGCTGGTGGCCGTGATGCTGGGGGCAGTCCCCGTGACCTATGAGCCCCGCCTGGGAGTGGCCGGAGGCAAGTTCCCGGCCTATGTGGCTGCCCTCGCCGCAGGCCCCGGGCAGGCCTTCAGGGTGACGGAGCCGGTGGCGGAGTTCCTGGCTGGTGCCGGGGTGGATCTGCTGCCGGTGCCGTGGCCGGTGGTGCAGCGCCTCCACGGCTTCGGCCTCCACACCCTGAGGGACGTGGCGGCGGTGGGCCTGGGCCCGCTCCAGGCTCAGTTCGGCCTCCAGGGAAGGCGCATGTGGGAGCTGTCCCGGGGCCACGACCCCTCGCCGGTGTTGCCCCGGGTAAAGAAGGAGGCCGTCACCACTTCGCTGACCTTCACCGTGGCCACGGTGAGCCTGGAAGCCATCGTCACCGCCGCCGAGAGCTTGCTGATGCGCTTATTCAGTGCGGCCACCCTCAGGGGACGCCTGGCCCGTATATGCACTCTGAGGGGCAGGGTGTTGCATGCCCCGCTGTGGGAGAAGCGCATCGTCTTCCGGGAGCCGGTGGGCGACAGGGCCCGTGCCCTGTTCGTAGCGAAGCACGCCCTGGTCAACCATCCTCCCCCGGGGCCCCTTGAAGACCTGGAGGTCACTATCTCCGGCCTCACCGGGGAGGTGGGATGCCAGGAGAGCCTTTTCAGTGAGGTCCGCCGCCGGGAGCAACTCAACGGGGCCATAGCACAGCTCAAGGCGTCCCTGGGAAGAAACCCAGTCTACCAAGTTCGGGAGGTGGAGCCGTGGTCAAGGATACCCGAGCGCAGGCAGGCGCTGGTGACGTACGAGCCCTGAACCGACCCAGCCCCGTTGCGGTGAGGGTGGGCGAACACGGCTACCCCGCCGAACTGAGACTCCGGGGCCGGTGGGTGGCGGTGGAGTCGGTGGCCGACCGGTGGCGCATCGATGACGAGTGGTGGCGGGGGCGCCCCGTCAGCCGCCTGTACTACGAATGTCTCATTGACCAGGGGCTGCGGGTGACGGTGTTCCAGGACCTGGTCACGAGTCAATGGTACCGGCAGAGGTCGTGAGCTGCGATGGGCTACGCCGAGCTCCACTGCCACAGCAATTTCTCCTTCCAGGAGGGGGCCTCCTTCATCCATGAGCTGCTGCCCCGGGCCGTGGAGCTGGGCTATCTTGCCCTGGCCCTCACTGACCACGACAACCTCTGCGGGGCCCTGGAGTTTGCCAGGGCAGCCCGGTCTCTGGGCATCCAGCCCATCATCGGCGCCGAGGTCACGCTCAAAGGGGGTAGCCACATTACGCTGCTGGCGGAGACCAGGGACGGCTACAGCAACCTGTGCCGCCTCCTGTCCCTGGCCCGGGTCACCGGAGACCGCCGGGAGCCGGAGCTGGACCCCCAATTTTTGTCTGCCCACGCTCAGGGCCTTATCCTGCTCACCGGCTGTCCCCGGGGGGAGGTGCCCTCCCTGGCGCAGCAGGGGCGACTGGAGCAAGCCGTGGAGATCGCCGGGCGCTACATGGAGTGGTTCGGGGTGGAGAATGTCTACCTGGAGCTACAACAGAACCTGGTCCACGGCGATGCCCAACGCAACCGCCGCCTGGTGGAGATGGCCCGCCGGCTGGGGGTGGGCGTGGTGGCCACCAACAACGTCCACTACCACGTCAGGGAGCGGCACCGGCTCCACGACTGTCTGGTGGCCGTCAGGCACCTCAAGAGCCTGGAGGAGAGCCACCGGGAGCGGCGGGCCAACTCCGAGTTCTACCTCAAGTCTCCGGAGGAGATGTGCGACCTTTTCCGTCACTGCCCGGAGGCCATCTTCACCACCCTGCGCATCGCCCAGCGGTGCAGCGCCTTCGACCTCACCCGGGACCTGGACTACCGCTTCCCCAGCTATCCCGTCCCCCAGGGATTCACCGAGGAGACCTACCTGCGCTACCTGTGCGAGCAGGCTGCGGTGCGGCGCTACGGCTCCATCACGAAAGAGGTTCAGGAAAGGCTGGACGAGGAGTTCCGGCTGATAAGGCGGCATAATCTGGCGGGCTTCTTTCTCATCTACCACGAGATAATCCAGCTGGCCCGGGAGGTGATGGTGGACCTGGGCCTGGCGAGCGCGGAGACTCCAGTGGAGGAGAATCCCCCCGGCCGGGGGCGGGGCTCCAGCGTGTGTATGCTGGTGGGCTACCTAATCGGCCTGTCCCACATCGACCCCCTCCAGTTCAACCTCTCCCTGGAGCGCTTCCTCCATGACGATGAGCCGGCCTCGGTGCCCGACATAGACCTGGACTTCCCCCGCAATATCCGAGAGGAGCTTATCAAGAGGGTCCACCAGAGATACGGCTGGGAGCGGGCCGCCCTCACCGGGATGGTATCCACCTACAAGCTCAAGGGTGCCGTTCGCGACCTGGGCAAAGCCCTGGGGCTGCCCCTCGACCAGGTGGACCGGCTGGCCAAGCAGGTTGACCACGGCAGCGCCGTCGGCCTGTCCCAGGAGATGTCAGACCATCCCGACTTCCGGGATAAGATGCATGCCCCCGGCTGGAGGCACCTGGTGGAGCTGGCGTCCCAACTGGACGGCTTCCCCAAGTACCTGGCCCAGCACCCTGGGGGTATGGTCATCGGCTCCTCCCGCCTCACCGACCTGGTGCCGGTGCAGCCCGGGGCCATCGATGACCGCTACATCCTGCAGTGGGACAAGGACAGCGTAGACGACGCCGGGCTGGTGAAGATAGACTTCCTGGCCCTGGGGGCCCTCTCCCAGATGCAGGAGGCCCTGGACCTCATCCAGAGGCGCACCGGGCAGCGTCCCGACCTCTCCCGTATAGATTTCGAAGATGAGGCGGTGTACGACATGCTGTGCCGGGCCGACACCATCGGCATCTTCCAGGTGGAGTCTGCGGCCCAGATACAGACCATCACCCGCATCCGGCCCCGGAACCTGGTGGACATGGCCCACGAGGTGGCGGCGGTGAGGCCCGGCGTAGGTGCCAACGACGGCGTAACCCACTACATCCGCCGCC
>JBHIBI010000126.1:0-4237 GCA_046758985.1 Dehalococcoidia bacterium | reverse complement strand
GGCTTGATCAGGATGGCGTTGCTGGCACCCATTTGGATGCCCTTTTCCAGCCGTTGGGTGTTGGTGACATAGAGGTCATCGCCTACCAACTGCACCTGCTGGCCCAGGCGCCGGGTCAGGGTTTGCCAGCCCTCCCAGTCCTCCTGGTCCATGCCGTCCTCGATGCTCACGATGGGATAGCGCTTCACCCACTCGGCGTAGTAGTCCACCAGCTCCTCCGAGGTGAGGCTCAGGCCCTCCCGGGCCACCTGGTACCGGCCGTCCCGGTAGAGCTCCGAGGCGGCCACGTCCAGGGTGATGAGGCAGTCCTGGCCCGCTCGGTAGCCTGCCTTCTCGATAGCGCCCAGCACCAGCTCCACGGCGGCCTTATTGGAGCCCAGGGAGGGGGCGAAGCCCCCCTCATCACCCACGTTGGTGCTGTGGCTCTCCTGCTGGAGCAGGGCCTTGAGCGCCTGGTACACCTCTACCCCGCAGCGCAGGGCCTCGGCGAAGGAGGGCAGGCCCACCGGCACCACCATGAACTCCTGGAAGTCGGTGGAGTTGTGGGCATGCCTACCGCCGTTGAGGATGTTGAACATGGGCACGGGCAATAGCAAGTCCGCCTCAGGGGGGCTCAGGTACTGGTAGAGAGGTACCCCCCTGGCGCTGGCGGCGGCGTGGGCGACAGCCAGGGAGACGGCCAGGGTGGCGTTGGCCCCCAGCGCCGACTTGTTGGGGGAGCCGTCCAGCTCCAGCAGCCGGCGGTCCAGCGCCTCCTGGTCAAAGGGGGACTGGCCCACCAGGGCCGGGGCGATGCGCTGGGCGATGTTCTGCACAGCCTTGAGGACGCCCCTGCCCCCGTAGCGTTGGGGATCGCCGTCCCGCAGCTCCAGGGCTTCGAACCTGCCGGTGCTGGCCCCCGAGGGCACCAGAGCCCGGCCCCAGGCCCCATCGGAGAGGCGCACCCGCGCCTCCACTGTAGGATTCCCTCGGGAGTCCAGGACCTCCCGTGCCTGGACCTGGCTGATGGCTGTCACAGGACCTCCTTGAAGAGTGCAGCCCCGCTAGGTTTGTGGAGCGCGCTGGCGGGCCGCCTCCAGGGCCCTTTCCACGGCCTCTTTGGCGTCCCTAGCCTGGATGATGGAACGCTCCTGCTTGCCATCCATGGAGAGAGACCAGGTGTTGAGGCCGATGACCGGGATGCCCTCCCCCAGGGCGTGGCCGATCTCCGAAAGGGTGCCGAAGTTGCCATCAATGGCGATAACAGCCCGCCCCGACTTGACCACCAGCGCGTTGCGAGCGTAGCCCATGCCGGTACAGACGGGGATGTCCACGTAGGGGTTGGCCTCCGAGGGGTTATTGCCCGGCAGAATGCCTACCGTAAGCCCGCCGGCGGCCTTGGCTCCTCGGCAGACCGCCTCCATGACCCCTCCCAAGCCTCCGCAGACCACCGTCGCGCCATGGTAGGCCAGCTCCCGTCCTACCTCCTCGGCCAGCGAGAGGTTTTTGCGGGTGGCATCGCTTCCCCCGATGACGGTGATCATGACCATGAACGGGACAGTTTACCTCACCTCGCAAGCTTGGGCATCGTCATTATAGCAGTAGCGTCCTACCGGGAGAAGAGACGCCGGGCCAGCCAGAGGTACCCCCAAAAGCCTATGGCGACGGCCACAATGAGCAGGATCATGCCCAGGCGGATCCCACCCAGCGGGCTCTGGACTACCAGGAGAAGGACAAGAAAGCCCCCCACAAGGGTCAGCAGGACCCCCAGAACCCCCGCCAGCAGGATAAGGGAGTACTTCATCACGTACCCTTCCGACAATCGTAGGGCGGCACCAGGGCCCGCGTGTCCGGGAATGGGGACATGAAGCTTGCACGCGCTCCTATTCTACCCCCTGCCCCGTTGGGTGACTATAGGCCCGGTCTCTGTCCGGGCATCGTAGGGATGGGACTCTGTTTCACCGAGGTGCGGGTTGACACCGGGCCGCTCGTATCGTAGGTTTCGTCAAGAACAGTGGCGGTCACCAGGTTGAGTGGTCTGTGAAGGGAGATGTCCGGTTCTTGAGGGCAAGAAAGGAGTAGGTACGCCGTGAAAAGAGTAGACGTCCACGCCCATTATATCCCTGAGAGTTGCCTAGACCTTCTCCAGGGCAGTGGTCCACCGCATTCCTCCCTGGTGGGCGACATGACCGACCTTGAGAAGAGGGTGCAAGACATGGACGCCATGGGGGTTGATATTCAAGCAATCTCCTCATGGCCTAGCCTACTGAACATGGACCTGGCCATGACCCGTCGAATGAACGATGGCATAGCAAAGGCGGTGCGTCTTCACCCCGACCGCTTCGTTGGGCTGGCCGCAGTCCACATGAACCATCCGGAGGAAGCGGTGGCTGAGCTGGAGCGCGCTGTCAAAGAGTTGAGTATGCGGGGTCTCGAGATAGCGACCAACGTCGGCGGGAAGAACCTGGATGCCAAGGAGTTTGCTCCCTTCTACGCCAAGGTCCAAGAGCTGGACATGCCGGTCTTTATCCACCCTATAGGGGTTCTGGGCCAAGACCGCTTGGGAAGCCACTACCTGAGTAACCTCTTGGGCAACCCTACCGATACTGCTGTTGCCGTGGCAAGCCTGATCTTTGGCGGTGTGTTGAAGGAGTTCCCCCGACTCAGGTTCTATCTGGCCCACGGAGGCGGTACGTGCCCGTACGTTCGAGGCCGGTGGGAGCACGGCTGGCGCGTACGACCGGAGATCAAGGCGGAGCTCGAAAGGCCGCCCAGCGAATACTTCAAACTGTTCTACTTCGACTCCCTGCTCCACTCCGTCCCGGCGCTGAATTATCTGGTGGAGACCGTAGGGCCGGAGCGGGTGATGCTGGGCACTGACTATCCCTTCGACATGGGTGAATACGACGCAGTCAATTCCATTACATCGCTGCCACACCTTTCGGACGCACAAAAGGAACAGATCCTCGGCGGCAATGCAATAGCCCTCTTCAGGATAGAGGCGTAGTATCGGCTGAGTCCCAAAGCCACGCACTGAAGTGGAGGAGGGCGGGTGTTCTCCTCTTTTTGGGCGGGCCATTCTGGGGCTAGGAAACGTTAGCTTTGAAGGAGAGCCGCTGATGCCTGCACAGCTCGTCGTGAAGAATGCCCGCCTTGTGATACCTGAGCTGGGGGTGATGGAGGGTCACCTGATTGCTGAGGGGGGCCAAGTGACGGCCCTTGCCCGCCCTGGCGAGGGAGTGCCCAGGGCGAGGCGGGAGATCGACGCCGATGGCCGGTACGTCTTGCCTGGTGCCATCGATCCCCACTGCCATTATGGTCTGTTTCCTCCAATTCGGGTCCGCATGCCGCCGGAGTCCGCGTTCGCCGTTCAAGGCGGCATCACCACCCTGGTGCGCTACTATCGGCGGCCCGACTCATATCTCAAGACAGTGCCACCTCACATCGAGGCGAACCAGCACCTCCATTACCAGGATTTCGCCATCCACTTGACCCTCTTCACCATGGAGCAGATAGGGGAGCTCTACGACTATCTGGAGGTTCTGGGAATCAACTCCTTCAAGATGTACATGAACTTGAAGGCCCCCCTCGCCAAGGGATTTCCTATTGACCCACAGGTCGACGATGTGGAGTTGCAAAGAGCTGACTTGGACTACGACGATGGTCTCCTCTTTGCCGCTATGGAGGCCCTCAGCTTGTCGCCGGGACGGGTGCGGCTCAGCGTACATGTGGAAGAGGCCGATATTCTCATCCGGCAGATGGATCGGGTACGAGCGCTTGGGCTCGGGGGTCTGGCGGCTTGGCATTTTGCCCGCCCGCCGGAAGCCGAGGCCCTTGGCATCATGAAGGTTTCGTACCTGTCCCGGCAAAAGGGAGTGCCTGTTTATTTCCCTCACATCGGCTCGCGGCTGGGCATCCAGGCTCTGGCGAAGGAGCAAATGCAGGGCACCAGCATGGTGGCAGAGACCTGCTCCCACTACCTTTTGCACAACACCGAAAGCAAGGAAGCGGAACTCCTGAAGGTCATGCCGCCGGTGCGGACGCGTGAGGATAATGACGCCACCTGGGCGGCGCTGCAAGGCGGGGTGATCACCACCGTGGGCTCGGACCACATCCCTTGGACGGCCGAGGAGAAGGGGACCGGCGACATATGGACCATTCGTCCCGCCTTCGGCAGCTATGGCCTGACGGTCCCCATTCTGCTCAGCGAGGGTTTCAATAAAGAGCGACTGACCATCCGTCAGGTGGCCCAGGTGAC
>JBHIBI010000125.1:0-4255 GCA_046758985.1 Dehalococcoidia bacterium | reverse complement strand
GGGCCAGGCGTAGTTGATGTCGCCCCGCAGGTGCTTGCTGCCCATGACGATGTAGGCACCGCCGTAGGCCTTGCGCAGGATGATGCTTACCTTGGGCACCGTGGCCTCGGCGTAGGCATAGAGCAGCTTGGCACCGTGGCGGATGATGCCCCCGTACTCCTGGCCGGTGCCGGGCATGAAGCCGGGCACGTCGCAGAAGGTGACGATGGGGATGTTGAAGCAGTCGCAGAAGCGGACGAAGCGCGCCGCCTTCACCGAGGCATCGATGTCCAGGACGCCGGCCAGGTAGGCGGGCTGGTTCCCCACGATGCCCACGGTGCGGCCGTTGAGCCGGGCGTACCCCACCACGATGTTGGGGGCATAGTCCCGGTGCACCTCCAGGAAGTCCCCACCGTCCACCGCGCGCGCCACGATGTCCCGCACATCGTAGGGCTTGTTGGGCTCCGGGGGCACGATGGTGGCCAGGGAGTCATCGGTGCGGGCCGGGTCATCCGATGACTCCACCACCGGCGGCTCCTCCATGTTGTTCTGCGGCAGAAAGCTAAGGAGGCGCTGGATGGCCTGGAAGCACTCCTGCTCGGTGGGGTAGGAGAAGTGGGCCACACCGCTGCGGGTGCTGTGGGCCAGGGCCCCGCCTAGCTCCTCGTGGGTCACCTCCTCCCCCGTCACTGCCTTGATGACATCGGGGCCGGTGATGTACATCTGTGCGATGCCCTGGACCATGAACACGAAGTCGGTGATACCCGGCGAATAGACGGCGCCGCCGGCGGCGGGCCCCAGGATCACCGAGATCTGGGGGATGACCCCCGAGGCCAGGGTGTTGCGCAAGAAGATGTCGCCGTAGGCACCCAGGCTCACCACCCCCTCCTGAATGCGTGCCCCACCCGAGTCGTTGAGCCCGATGAGGGGAACGCCGAGCTTCACCGCCAGGTCCATGACCTTGCAGATCTTCTGGCCTACCACCTCGGAGACGGAGCCGCCGAAGACAGTGAAGTCCTGGACGAAGACCATCACCTGCCGCCCGTTGATGCGCCCGTAGCCTGTGACCACGGCGTCACCGAGGTACCGCTGGTCCTCCAGGCCGAACTCGGTGAGCCGGTGGGTTACAAAAGGGTCCATCTCCTCGAAGGAGCCCTCGTCCAGCAGCAGGCTGAGCCGCTCCCGGGCGGTAAGTTTTCCCTTGGCGTGCTGGGCCTGGATGCGCGCCTCTCCACCCCCCTGGTGGGCCTGCTGCCGCATGGCCTTCAGCTCCTCTATCTGCTCCGTGCTCTTGTCCTTAGCCGTCATAGCCTACTCCTCAGACTGCCCGATCTCTCCATATCAAAGCTTGGAGCCGGAGGCAGTCTCCTCCAGGACCTTCACCGGTAGGTCAGGGAACTCCTGCCGCAGCCTTTCCTGGGTGAGGTTCACCGCCACGTAGGTTGCGTCGATGCCAACCCATCGCCGGCCCAGCCGCTGGGCCGCCACTACCGCGGTACCGCAGCCGCAGAAAGGGTCGAGGACGATGTCGTCCGCGTTGCTGCTGACCTGGATGATGCGCTCCAACAGCGCCAGCGGCTTTTGCGTCTGAAACCCCAGCTTCTCTTTGGAGAAGCTCATGATCCAGGGCGAGTAGATGTCCGTCCACACGTCGTCCATGGCCACACCCCTGGGGTTGCCGCCACCGCCGCGACGCTTATACCCCTCAGGGTGCGGCGTGTACGCCTTGTCCTTGTTGAAGGTGAAGGTGTCCGACTTGGTGTAGTAGAGCAGGGTATCGTGGTTCCGCACCCAGTTCTTGGCCGCCGCCTTGAAGCCGGAGACCCAGCCGCTGCGCCATATGATCTCTCGCCGGAAGTGCTGCGGGCCGAAAACCTGGTCTAACACGACCTTGAGATAGTGGCTGGCCGCGGGGTCGCAGTGCAAATAGATGGAGCCGTCCTCCCGGAGGACCCGATACAGCTCCACCAGCCGGGCCGTCATCATCACCAGGTAGGCCATCACGTCGTTCTCGCCCAGGCCTCTTCTCAGTGCACCGATCAGTTCGGCAACCCTGGGCGGCGCTGCTCCGCTGGAGACCAGGTCGGTATAGGTGGCCTCGGCGGCATCGTCCCAGCGCCAGAAGTCGGTGAAGGCCCGTTCCTGCGCCTGAGAGGGCTCACCGGTGCGCTCGGTGAAGATGAGGTTATACTCCTTCTTCGAGTTGAAGGGTGGGTCAAGGTAAATAAGGTGAACCGAGCCGCTGGGAAAGTGCTCCCGGTTCCTCAAGATGGGCAGGTTGTCACCGTAATAGAGGACGTTGCTCTCCATCGTGTGGCCCTTTGTGCCGACTCCCTGTGTGGTGCTATTATACGGTGTGCATCCCCCAGAGACAAACAAGAGTTGGAGGCTATCAAAGGGATGGTAGCAGAGGAAGGCCGGGTCACTCGCTGCGGTGGGCGGGAGTTCCGTTGGGGCGAACGTACCTATATCATGGGCATCCTCAACGTGACTCCGGACTCCTTTTCCGGTGACGGCCTGGCGGGCAGGCCGCAAGAGGCCCTGGAACAGGCCATCCGCTTTGAGGCCGAGGGCGCCGACATCATCGACGTGGGTGCGGAGTCTACCCGCCAAAGCCTAGGCGTCCCCGGCTCCACGCCTGTGGAGGCTCAGGAGGAGCTGCGGCGGCTCCTGCCGGTGCTGGAGTTGCTGACCTCCCGGGTGAAGCTCCCTATCAGCGTGGACACCTACAAGAGCGAGGTGGCTCGCCGGGCCCTAGAGGCCGGTGCCGTCATGCTCAACGACGTGTGGGGGCTGAATGCCGACCCCCAGCTAGCCTACCTGGCGGCACAGTTTGGTGTACCCCTGGTGCTGATGCACAACCAGCGGGGCACTCGGTACCGGGACCTGCTGGCCGACATCACCAGCAGCCTGAGGGACAGTGTCCAGAAGGCCCAGGAGGCGGGCGTACCCCGGGAGCACATCATCCTGGACCCAGGCATTGGCTTTGGGAAGAACGCGGAGCAGAGCATCGAGGTGCTGCGGCGACTGGAGGAGGTGAAGGCCCTGGGCTATCCCCTGCTAGTGGGGACATCGCGCAAGTCCCATATTGGGGCGGTGCTGGACCTGCCGGTGGAGGAGCGGCTGGAGGGCACTGCCGCTACTGTAGCTATCGCTATTACCAAGGGTGCGGATATCGTCCGGGTACACGATGTGCAGGCCATGGTGCGGGTGGCCCGCATGAGCGACGCTGTGGTGCGGGGCTGGCCCTCCAGGGGCCAGGGGTAATGGGGCAGGGAGCCCCAGTCACGGTCTATCTTGGCTTAGGCTCCAACGTAGGAGACCGCCAAGGGAACCTCCGCCAGGCAGTGCGGCTCCTGCAGCGGTGTGGCCAGGTGGAGGCTCTCTCCTCCCTCTACGAGACGGAGCCCTGGGGCTATACCCAGCAGCCCAAGTTCCTTAACCTGGTCTGCCAGCTCTCCACCTCCCTGGAGCCCCTCTCGCTCTTGCACTGCCTCAAGGAGGTGGAGCGAGCGGTGGGAAGAAGGCCCACCTTCCGCTACGGACCGCGGGAGCTGGACATCGACATTCTGCTGTATGGGGAGCTGGTGCTGGAGATGGAGGAGCTGGCCATCCCTCATCCCGGGTTGCCGGAGCGGCCCTTCGTGTTGGTGCCCCTGGTAGAGCTGGCCCCTGAGCTAGAGCACCCCCTGCTGAAGGTCACCATGGCGAGGCTGGCGGAGGCGGTTCAGGGAAAAGAAGGGATACGCTGGTGGGCGCTACCGGGGGCCCTGCAGAAGCCCTAGGGCCGCAGGTGGGGCGGTAGAAGATTGGGGATGGAGTCCTCGATGGGATAGGTCTCGTTACACTGGCGGCAGAGCAACGTCCCCTTGACCACATCGGCACCCTGCTCCTCATCCACCTGGAGTTCTAGGGCACTCTTGCAAACCGGACAGGCCAGCAACTCCACCAGGTCTTTCTTCATCGTCCCTCCACCGCTGGCAGCTCTTGCCAGGCCTCCGCTCGACCCCTGTTGCCTATCATAGCACAGAAGCGCCTAGCCGGTCAGGGCCCTTTCCACCAGAAGTCGTAGAGTATCGGCCAGCAGCACGATGACTAGGCCCAGGACCACCACGGTGCCGGGCTGGGTGAGCAGCCGCGCCACGCCTCTGACTCCTGAGGGACGCTCCGGGTTCCGGGCCAGGATGGGCTGGCGCAGATAACGGACCACCCAGAAGGTGTAGAGGGCCAGGATGACCTTGGCGCTGAGGAGGGCGATGTAGGGGATGCCCACGGT
>JBHIBI010000124.1:0-4287 GCA_046758985.1 Dehalococcoidia bacterium | reverse complement strand
TAAACCGACGGATGAAGTCCAGGATCTCTCGCTGCCTAGCTGAAGTCTTGCTCACGGCACCCTCAAGTATGTGAACTTATGTTCGTAGAGAGTCTAGCACCCCCAGCCGGGCTCTGTCAATGGCTCGCCGACGTGTCCGCCGCTACTTCTGGTTGCCCTTGGTCTTCAGGGCGTGGAGCTGGGCCATCAGGCGGGACTTCTTGCGGGAGACGGTGTTCCGGTGCAGGATGCCCTTCTGAGCCGCCCGGTCCAGTGTGGTGATGGCCCGCTGAACGGCAGCTTCGGCCTCTTGTGGATCGCTACCACCCTGGAGCACCCGCAGCGCGTGGGTTGCGGTGGTGTGGACAGCGCTGTGCGCCGCCCGGTTGCGCTGCCGGTTCCGTTCGCTCTGCCTGGCCGACTTTTCGCTGGGCAAGGGTCCCTCCTTCCCTGTACTACGGTACAGGTCTAACCGGGAAGACAGTGTAGCGCAATGACCTAGGTCTGTGAAGGGGGCTCGGACTCGGTTACCCGGGTCACGCTGACCACGCCCTGGACACCCTCCAGCTTGGAGAAGAGGCGACTGAGCTGGGCGATGCCGGTGGTGTGCACGGTGAGGGTGATAGTTGCCGTGGCATCGTTGTTCTCCGTAGTCACCACCGAGGCGATGTTCACCCCCTCCTGGGAGACCAGGGTGGTGATGTCCCGGAGCAGGCCAACCCGGTCCCAGGCGACCACAGAGATCCTGACGGGGTAGAGCTCCTTGGCCGGGCCCCACTCCACCTTCACCAGCCGCTCCAGTTCGTCCTCGTGGACGACGTTGGGGCAGCTCTTGCGGTGCACGGTGACGCCCCTGGTGCGGGTGATGTAGCCCACGATCTCGTCGCCGGGGATGGGGCTACAGCAGCGTGCGATATGGGTCAGCAGGTCGCCCACGCCCAGCACCTGGATGGTGGGGGAGGGGGTAGTGATGCTGATGGGCGGCCGGACCACCGACCTTTCCTCCTGGCCTGAGGTGAGGCGGTGCACCACCTGGTTGGTAGTGATGTTGCCGGAGCCCAGGGCGGCAAGGAACTCCTCCACCGTGTCGAACTTGAACATCGGGGCCAGCTCGGCCTCCTCCACGGTCATGTTGAGCCGCTTCAGCTCCCGGTGCAGCAGCTCGCGGCCCCGGGGGACACTGGCGCTGCGCTCCTGCTTGCGGAACCACTGGCGGATTTTCTCCCGGGCGTGAGCGGTGTGGACGTAGCCCAGGTTGGGGTTGAGCCAGTCGATACTGGGGCCCCGGGCCACTTTGCTGGTGAGGATCTCTACGGTATCGCCGCTCTGGAGCTGGTAGTCCAGGGGCACCAGCTTGCCCCCCACCTTGGCGCCGATGCAACGGTGTCCCAGGTGGGTGTGGATGCGGTAGGCGAAGTCGATGGGGGTGGCTCCGCTGGGGAGCTCAATGATATCGCCCTTGGGGGTGTAGACGAAGACCTGGTCGCGGAAGATGTCCATGCGCACCGACTCCAGGAACTCCTCGGCGCCGCTGACCTCCCGGTGCCACTCCAGGAGCTGGCGCAGCCAGGTCATCTTCTGATCGAACTTCTTATCCCTTGAGGTGCCCTCTTTGTAATGCCAGTGGGCGGCCACCCCGTACTCGGCCAGGCGGTGCATTTCGCGGGTGCGGATCTGCACCTCCAGGGGTGTGGTCCCTTTGCACATCACAATGGTGTGGAGGGCCTGGTACAGGTTCTCCTTGGGGTTGGCGATGTAGTCGTCGAACTGCCCGGGAACGGGGTGCCAGAGGCTGTGAATCACACCTAGGGCGTTGTAGCAGTCGCTCTTGGTCTGCACCAGTACCCGCAGGGCGTAGAGGTCGTAGATCTGGTCCACCTCGCGCCCCAGGGTGGCGTACTTCTGCTGCTTCCGGAAGATGCTGTAGATGTGCTTGGGCCTGCCTGTCACCTCGGCCTTGATACCTGCTGTCTCCAGCTCCCGTTTCATGTCCTGGGCCACCTGGGAGACGTAGGCCTCCCGCTCTTCCCGCTTGGCCGCCAGCATCCGAGAGATCTGGCGGTAGGCGCTGGGCTGAAGGTGGCGGAAGGCCATGTCCTCCAGCCGCCACTTGATCTCCCAGATGCCCAGCCGGTGGGCCAGGGGGGCGTAGATATCGAGGGTCTCCTGGGCGATGACCTGACGGCGCTGCCGGGGCAGGGCGTTGAGGGTGCGCATGTTGTGCAGCCGGTCAGCCAGCTTGATAAGGATGACCCGGATGTCCTCGGCCATGGCCAGGAGCATTTTCCGCAGGCTCTCCGCCTGGATATGGGTCTCCTCGGGGGAGAGAGTGGGGGTCTCCCCATCGGGGGAGCGCAGCAGGTCGAGCCGGCTGAGCTTGGTGACACCGTCCACCAGCCGGGCCACCTCCGCTCCGAACTTTGCCTTGAGCTGCTCGAAGGTGATGCCACAGTCCTCGATGACGTCGTGGAGCAGAGCTGCGGCCAGGGTACTGGAGTCCAGGCGGAGGTCGGCCAGGAAGATGGCGGTGTGGAGGGGGTGTTCGATGTAGGGCCCACCGGACACGCGGGTCTGTTCGGCGTGGGCCTTGTCGGCGTAGTCGTAGGCCCGCTCCAACAGGGCCACCCGCTCGGGGGGGAGGTAGCCCTGCGCCTTGGCTATCAGGTCGGTGATCTCCGCCTTCGTGGCAGGCATCAGGCCATCCTTTGAGTCTCTATTGTACCATCTTTGGGGAGGTCTGAGGTCTCCGCTGCATCTTCACGGCGCCTCAGCTTTACAGGCACGCTGGGATACGCTATCCTACCCCCACAAGAAGACAAGAGAGGTGACGGCGGTGTACCAGGCCCCTCGAGGTGCCTTTGACATCCTTCCCCAGGAGCAGCGCCTCTGGCGCTACATCGAGGCCACGGCGGTGGCGCTGTGCCACCGTGCCGGCTACCGGCGACTGGACACGCCCGTTTTCGAGGAGGCGGGCCTGTTCGTGCGCTCCGTGGGCCCGGGCACGGATATCGTGGAGAAGGAGGTGTACACCTTCGAGGACCGGGGAGGGGACCTGCTGACCCTGCGGCCTGAGGGCACTGCTCCCGTCTGCCGGGCCTACCTGGAGCACGGCATGCACAACCTGCCCCAGCCGGTGCGCCTGTACTACTTCTGCCCGGTGTTCCGCTACGAACGTCCCCAGGCGGGACGCTACCGGGAGCACCACCAGTTTGGCCTGGAGGTCCTGGGGGACGGTGACCCTGTTATCGACGCCGAGGTGGTGCAGTTGGCCTGGCAGTTGATGGCTGACCTGGGGTTGAAGGGGCTCTCCCTTCGGCTGAACAGCATCGGCGATCCGGCCTGCCGGCCAGGCTACCTCCAGGAGTTGCGGGCCTACTACGCAGCGAAGGTCGCCAGCCTCTGCGCCGACTGTAGGGTCCGTCTGGAGCGCAACCCCCTGCGGCTGCTGGACTGCAAGCAGGAGGGCTGCCAGGCCATGATCCGGGAGGCGCCCCGCTCCATCGACCACCTGTGCACCGAGTGCCGTCACCACTGGGAACGGCTCCTTCAGTACCTTGCCCTCATGGAGGTGCCCTACGCCATCGAGCCCCGGCTGGTGCGGGGCCTGGACTACTATACCCGCACCGTCTTTGAGGTCCAGCCGCCGGAGGAGGGAGCCCAGAGCACTATCTGCGGCGGCGGGCGCTACGACGGTCTCATCGAGGAGTTGGGGGGGAGGCCTACCCCGGGCATCGGCTTCGCCGCTGGTATGGAGCGGATGGTGCTGAACCTGAGGCGGCAGGGGGTGCCGGTGCCCCCGGAGAGCCCGGCTGCTATCGTGTTCGTCTACCGGGGCGGGGCTGCCCAGGAGGAGGCGATGCGGCTGGCCGTGGCCCTGAGGCAGGAGGGCATCGCCACGGTTCTGGCCCCGGCGGGTCGGAGCCTCAAGGCCCAGATGCGCTACGCCACCGCCCTGGAGAGCCCCTACGCCGTCATCCTGGGGGAGCAGGAGCTTCAGCGGGGCACCGCCGCCCTCAAAAGCATGCGCACGGGGGAGCAGGTGGAGGTGGGCACAGTCCACCTGGCCCGGGTGGTGCAGCGGGCCCTGGATGTCCCGCAGGAGCGGGACCTGGAGGAGGTGGTGCGGGAGGTGTAGGGGGAAAAAGGCTGAGGCGGTTGCCACCTTGCCGTTGACGGCCCGCATCTCACCAGGGTATAACGACGCCATGGCCACTGGAGAGTCTGGGGACACCGCCCTTCGACAAACCCTTCGCTCCGCTCAGGGCAACGCTCAGGACGAGGCCCTTCGAGAGCCTCAAGGCCCCGCCC
>JBHIBI010000123.1:0-4329 GCA_046758985.1 Dehalococcoidia bacterium | reverse complement strand
CTGTCACCCTGAGTCCTGAGGTATCGGGACGAAGGGTCTCTCACACAGCGCCGCTGAGATGCTTCGTTCCACTCAGCATGACACAAGGCGAAGGATTCAGAATGAGGGCGGGCGGTTGGCTACTGACCTAAGCCCACGGGGGTGACGGCCACCGAGAAGGAGATGCCCAGGGGCGAGCCCTCGCTGCCCGCCATCTGCGAGGGTTCGGCCTCGCTGAACCGCTCACTGACCCGCAGGGCTTCCACGTATCCGGCAGCCAGGTCAAAGGTATCGGCCTGGACCGCTACCGTAATCTCACCCCGCGCCCAGGTTACAGCACCCACCCGGACGCCGGGACCCGCGGCCCCCTCAAGGGCGGCCATGTCCTCCACAAAGCTGCCCCGCGGGGCCACCAGCTCCTGGAAATCTTCAACGGTGGTGGTAAGCTGGAGCCGGCGGCTATTGACTACGCGTATCTGCTCGATTCGCTGCTCCAGGGCACTGACCTGGGCCCGCAGGCCGCTGTTCTCCTGGAGGACGCCGGTCACACCCTGGTACAGGAACAGCAGCAAGGCAAAGCCTACCAGGCCGGCAAGGACGAGGGAGCCTTGTCGCAGGATCCGTTTCCTGGGCCTGTAGGCCTCAGGCAGGAGGTTGACGCTCAGGGGAGGCAGGCGGGAGATGCTCTCGGAGCCCTTGGACAGCGAGAGCTGCCGGAGGGCCAGGCCCAGGTTGATGGCGTACTGAAACAGGGAGAGGTGTCGTGGACACTCCAGAGGCACTGAGAGGGGTTCGATGAAGTAAGGCACTCGGGCACGCATCTCCTCCACAAAAGCGGGGTCCTCCGCCACCTGGCCCGCCAGGAAGAGGGGGGTTGAGGGGTCGGAGGGGTTTGCCGGGTTCCGGGAGTTGTAGAAGTCAACGGTGAGTTCCAGGGCCTCGGCCACCTGGCCCGCGCTTTCTTTGGGCGGCAGGCTGTCCTCCTCCCAGGTGAGGGAGCGCATGACCTGGGGGACGCCGTTGACGATCACCGCAATATCCAGGCCGGTAGGTTCCACGTTGGCCACCAGGGCCTGGCGCCGGTTGACTGCCCGGGCCAGCGCCACGCTCCTCAGCTCCAGGGCCGCCAGGGTCAGCCCCGCCGCGCGGGTTACCCGTACCAGGGTCTCCGTCAGGTCACGGGAGGCACCCAGGACCAGCACCTGCTGCGCTCCCTCCTGGACGCCTATGGCCTGCCACGAAAGATGCATCTGGTCCAGGCCCGTGGGGAGGAACTGGCGAATCTGCTGGTCAACGGTGGTGGCAAGCTGCTGCCCCGTCACCGGTCGCACCGAGAGGATCCGGCCCAGGGAGAAGGGCCCCCCAAGGCTGGCGACCACCTCCCTCCCCTTCATGCCGCTGGACCTCCAGAGCTGCCGTATTCTGGCGCTGAGGGCTTGGGGATTGGCGATGGCCCCGTCCTGCCAGATCCCCGGCTCCAGGAAGGCGCTGGCCCAGCGTACCACCCGCGGCCCATCAGTCTCCAGCAGCCGGATGGTGGTGCTCTCGATGTCCAGGGTCACGATTCGCTTTGCCACGGTCAGCCGGTCCTTCCAGTGTATTGAGGGACGCTTTGCAGGAGCCGCACCTATTGTTCAGCCCGCAGCAGGATGCTGAACTCCACGGACACGGTGGACTCCGCCTGGCTCAGATTCAGCGTCGCCTTGTCCAGCATCAGGGTCTCCATCTCCTCCTGGGTCTCCAGCATGGCCAGAAACTGGCGCAATTCGGCAGTCGGGCCTCGGACGCTCACGTTGAAGGGCAGGACCTGGTATCGGGTCTGCCCGATGCTCCTGGTGGTGAGCTTAGCCAGGGTAGGCGGGTTGGGTACCTCCACCCCCGTTTGCTCCGCTATCTGGTTAATCAGCTTGGCGACGTCAAACACCTCCAGGGGTCTGGTAAGGGTCTCGTCGATCCTGCGCGCCTCTTCCTCCAGCCCCCTCAGATCGGGCTGCGGCCGGCTGGCCAGGGCGGCGAGCTGGTTCACTTGGACCTGGAGCGAGTTCCGCTCCTGGGTCTGCTGGAAGTAGACCGCGCCCATGGCACCGAAGACCACCAGGAAGAGGCCGGCGGCCAGGGGCAGCCACAGGGCCCGGGCCCGGGCCAGCAGCTCTTGGATACGCTCCCTGTTCATGCTCTTATTCTACACGATTAGCCCGTCATCAGCGAACTCGTTATGCAAACCACTTTCGACGCTTTCGTGCGGAGCGCTATGGGGACACGTTGCGGAGCGGCTGGAGCCAGCCTGGGGTGGGCCCCGGAGGAAATGGCTGTCATTCTGAGCAAAGCGAAGAATCTCCCGTCGGTCAGGGCAAGCTCCACGAGAAATCTGAGACCCTTCGCCCGCCCTTCGAGAGCCTCAGGACGGACTCAGGGCGACACCGGGGGTACGGCCTAATGGAAGTGCGTGGACCGCAGCGTCCGTGGCCGTGAGGCTGAGGTGGGGGCTGCCGGAGAAGGAGACGCTCTGGGCCGAGCGCCTATTGCTGCTGCCAGGAGTTGATGTCGATGCCGTTATCGAAGAACACCGTATTGGTGTCAACGGTGGTCTGGGGTGCCTCCACCCGGATGTCGTACTGGGGCACCATGGCCCCACCCGATAGCCAGGTATAGGCCTCGAAGATGGGGCTATCTATTTTGACCCAGGCCTCATTCATGTAGATGCCGGAGTCCTGTAGGGTAGCCGTGGCGCTGAAGGTGTGGACCAACGTTTGCCCGGCGTTGATAGGCACAAGTTGTGGAAGCTGCTGAGGATTGGACCACTTGAGCTCCTGGCGGTTCGTGCCCCCGCCTCCGCAGCTACCCGTGGCCGGCTCCGCTGTGGTGATGCCTCCGCCAGTGGAGCTGCTGACATAGGTGAAATCAACAGGCAGACAGTCCTTCACCTCCTTGATCTCCAGGTCTACCGTATCCACGTTCTCGATGGTAATGGTGTAGGTAAAGGTGGTTGGCGTTCCAGGGGGGACAAAGCAGGGAATGCCCGGGCAGCCCACGGTCTTCTCTATAGCTATCAGGGCTCCCGGGCAGCCCGGTGGGGGAGGCGGGTTCCCTACCGTGATGCGGGCCTCCTTGGCGTACTTTACGTTCCCCCCAGGTACGATCGAGGCCTCAGCGCAGTAGTACCCGTCCGACAGGGTGGCGGAGGCGTCGAACATCTGGGTCTTGGTCTCGCCGTAGTCGAAGGAGATGCCCCCGGTGTCCCACCTCAGTCTTTGGCCATTGATGCTGGGGTCACTGAGGACCATGTTGTCGGGGTAGGTGCCGGACGAGCCCGCCGTATAGGAGAGCCCCGAGGGCAGGATAACCTCAATCCTGTTCAAAGGTCCCCCACCGGGGTCCTGGAGCTGGACGCTGAGGGTGTAGGTGAAGGGGGTGGGGATGCCCGCGTTGACCAGCTCCGGGCAAGGGTCGTTGGGGCCGTCGTCCACACCGTTGGGGCATACGGTCAAGGAGCGCTTGTACTTGGTGGAAACGTCCGGGGCCACCCCGCCCAGGCCGGTGGGGGTCTTGATGACGATCTCGGCCTCCGCGGTGGTGCCATTGAGGGTAAAGGGAACAGGGTCGGTACACAATGGGTCCTGGTTGGTAACGCACTCGACGAAGCCGGGCTCATACAGCAACCGCCACATAGCGTCCTCCAGGGCCGCGTCGGCGGTGTACTGCTCCATCAGCAGCCGTCCATGGATGGTCCTGCTCTTGAGGGCGGTCTGCCCCAGGCTTAGGGAGGGGCCGATGACCAGAGCGCCCACCGCCATAAAGATCAACACCAGAATGAAGGCCTGTCCAGCTTCCCTTCGCATTACTTCCTCATTTACAACTGCACAGCGGGCCGGAGATGCATCAGAAAGGTCCTGGTCTCACTTTGCGCTGGGATAACCTGGGGGGCGGAGGTGATACGCATGGTGATAACCCGAGTAGAGACATCATAGGTGAAGCGGATGTCGGTGATGTTTCTGCCTATAGTATGGGAAACACCGTCGTAGGTACGCTGGAGTCTGTTCCCTGTCAGAAGGGTGTAGATGCTGGTGTGGGGAGTGGGGTCCCCGTTCGCATCCGTGCCCCAGCCGCTGAAGTCGGTCCAGTCCAGTTGCATACAGGGGACGTCCACCTGACACACCGTCTCTACCCCGTCCGGGAAAGCCCCCCCGCTCCCGTCGGTCACCGTTAGCGCCATCAGCCCGTCGGCCAGGATCCAGCCGGCGGCACTCTCGATATCTTCAATGGCCACCACGTCGTTGTTGCTGCGGGCAGTCCCGCGGAACAGGTTGAAGATGCCGGGGACCACGGCACCCGCCAGCAGGGCTCCCACAG
>JBHIBI010000122.1:0-4341 GCA_046758985.1 Dehalococcoidia bacterium | reverse complement strand
GGGCACCCACGTTGCACCGGCTGGGCATCCAGGCCTTTCAGCCCGTGCTCATCGAGGGGAGTGCCATCCAGATCCATCCCCTGGTGTGCGCCGCCTTCAACGCCGACTTCGATGGGGACCAGATGGCCGTCCATGTACCCCTCTCCAGGATGGCGGTCCTGGAGGCCAGAAAGGCGATGTTGAGCGTGTATAACATGCTCTCCCCGGCCTCTGGAGAGCCCCTGGTGTCGCCCACTCTGGATATGGTGCTGGGCTGTTACTACCTGACCGAGCTGCAACCAGGTGCCCGCGGCGAGGGTAGCCGTTTCGTCAATGTCGCGGAGGCCCGCCTGGTCTATGAGCTGGGTCGGGTGAGCCTCCATGCCGAGATCTGGGTCCAGGACAGGACCCAGCCCGATGGCTGGCTGAGGACCTCCGTGGGCCGGCTGATTTTCAACGAGGTGCTGCCTGAGGAGGTAGGCTTCAAGAACGAGATCATGGACAAGAAGGCCCTGAAAGACCTGACCACCGAGTGCTATCACACCCTGGGCAATGAGCGCACCGCCGAGGTGCTGGATAAGATAAAGCACCTGGGGTTCCACTACGCCACCCAGTCAGGCATCACCATCGGCATTAACGATATCCAGGTCTCGCCTCGCAAGGAGGAGATCATCCGTGAGGCCACCAGCCAGGTGGACACGCTGGAGGAGCAGTACCTCCAGGGCCTCATCAGCGAGGAGGAGCGCTATAACCGGGCAGTGGCCATCTGGACGGAGGCCAGCGACCGGATGACCCAGATCGTGGAGGAGGAGATGGCGGACTACGGCGGCATCGCCATGATGGCCATCTCTGGTGCCAAGGGGAACATCGCCCAGATCAAGCAGATGACCGGGATGCGGGGCCTCATGAGCAACCCCAAGGGCCGGATCATTGACCTGCCTATTAAGTCCAGCTTCCGCGAAGGGCTGTCGGTGCTGGAGTACTTCATCTCCACCCATGGCGCACGGAAGGGACTGGCGGACACCGCCCTCCGCACGGCCGACAGCGGCTACCTCACCCGTAGACTTATTGACATTGCTCAGGAGGTTATCATCCTGGAGCAGGATTGTGGCACCACCACGGGCATCTGGGCTCACCGACGGCTGAATGATCCTTTGGTATCGTCGCTCAAAGAGCGCATCCTGGGACGGTTGGCAGCGGCGCCAGTGACCCACCCCGATACTGGGGAGGTGCTGGTGGACCGCAACGAGATCATGGATGAGGAGAAGGCCAGGCTTATCGAGGAACTGGGCATTCCGGAGGTCTACATGCGCTCGCCTCTCTCCTGCGAGGCCCGTCGGGGGGTGTGCCAGGCCTGCTATGGCTGGCAGATGGCCCGAGGCACCCTGGTCCAGGTCGGTGAGGCGGTAGGGATCATTGCTGCCCAGAGCATCGGCGAGCCGGGGACTCAGCTCACCATGCGGACCTTCCACACCGGCGGCGTAGCTGGGATAGACATCGTCTCTGCCACTGGGGGCCTGCCCCGGGTGGAGGAGCTCCTGGAGGCACGAGTACCCCGGCAGGCAGCCATCATGTCGGACATCGATGGCGTGGTGGAGCTGCTGGAGGAGGGGGAGGAACGCAAGATTCGGGTGGTGAGCCGGGAGGAGTACCGGGAGCAGTATAAGGTGCCCAAGGGCTATGGGCTCCTGGTGGCTGCCGGTGAGCAGGTGGAGTCGGGCGCAGTTCTGGCCCAGAGCGCTCCCCCCGCAGCCAAGGGCAAGAGCAGCACCACAAAGAAGGAGCCCAGGAAGATCGTGGCCCAGATCTCCGGGCGCGTGGAGCTTCAAGATGGCCGGGTCGCCGTGGTGTACGAGGATGTGTATGAGCGGGAATACCCCCTTCCCCTCTCTGCCCACGTCCTGGTAGAGAACGGCGCCCGTGTCAAGGCGGGAGACCCGCTGACCAGCGGGCAGTGGAATCCCCATGACATCCTGCGCATCAACGGGAGGGAGGCCACCCAGGAATACATCGTGGATGAGGCACAGCGGGTCTATCGTAACCAGGGCGTCACCATCCATGACAAGCATATCGAGGTCATCGTCCGGCAGATGCTCCGCCGGGTGAATGTGGATAGCGCAGGCGATACCGATTTCCTCCCCGGTGAGTACGTGGACCGGTTCCTGTTTCAGGAGACCAATGCCAAGGTGCTGGCCGAGGGGGGCGAGCCCGCCACCGCCCGGCCGGCACTCCTGGGGGTGACCCGGGCGGCTCTCCTTACCGATAGCTTTCTGGCCGCCGCCTCGTTCCAGGAGACCACCCGGGTGCTCACGGAGAGCGCCGTCCGGGGGGCCGAGGACCGGCTCCTGGGTCTGAAAGAGAACGTCATCATTGGCCGGCTTATCCCCGCGCGCCTGGATGTCTCCGAGGAGGGCAGGAAGCTGCTCGGGCTGCCAGCACCCCAGGAGGTGACCCTGCCCGAGAGCGCCTGGCTTGGTCTGGAGGAGCTGGCTCCCAAAGCCGGTGATGTGGTAGCTGTGGGGGAGCTCCCCCACAACGGCGGTGGGATGGAGGGGAGTGAGGAGGATGAGGAGGCGCCAAAGCGGGCCAGTGATGACGACGAATCCTTCCTTGAGGATTAACCTGGCGCCCCGCCACCCGCGAGGCCTTCACCTTGCCAACCCAGTGATGATTGCCTCGGGCCTCTTCGGGCGGGACGGTTTCGGCAGCAACCTGCCCGAGGGGATGGACCCTCAGAGGCTGGGGGCTCTTGTGGCCAAGACCGTGACGGCCAAGCCCCTGGCTGGTAGCCCCGAGCCCCGCTGGTACCCCTACCCCTCCTGGCGCAGGGCCTGGGAGGCGGGCGAACGCATCCTGCTCAACAACATCGGCCTCACCAACCCTGGCATCGAGAGGGTCCTGGGGGAGCTGGCCCCCCTCTGGGCCCAGTGGCAGGTGCCGGTGGTCCTCAGCATCGCCGGCGAGAGCGTGGAGGAGTTCGGCCAACTGGCCTCCACGGCCGAGGGCGTTCCTGGCCTCGCCGCCATCGAGCTGAACCTGAGCTGTCCCAACATCGAAGGGGGGATGCTCTTTGGCCAGAACGCCCAGGTGACCAGCGCCACGGTGCGCCGGGTGAAGGAGGCCACGTCGCTTCCGGTGCTAGCCAAGCTGACTCCCAACGTGGCTGACATCGTGCCCATCGCTGAGGCTGCGGTGGAGGCCGGTGCCGACGCTCTGGTTCTGGTCAACACCCTCCAGGCCCTGGCCATCGATGTGGAGACCCGGCGGCCGGTGCTGGGTGGTGTCTTGGGGGGCCTCTCGGGCCCCGGCCTCAAGCCCGTCGCTCTGGCTATGGTCTACCGGGTGGCTCAGCGCATCCAGGGGGTGCCCATCATCGGGGTGGGCGGCGTCATGACGGGCGGCGACGCCGTGGAGTACCTCCTGGCGGGGGCCACTGCGGTCCAGGTGGGGAGCGCCAACCAGATCAGCCAGTTCGCCCCCCTGCGCATCCTGGAGGAGCTGGAGCAGTGGCTGGTGGAGCACCGCGTCGGGGATGTCCACGAGCTCATCGGAGCCATGGAGCCTCCCCAGGGGCCTGCTTCTTCTTGACTGGCCTCCGGGCCGTTGCTACACTGGGGCACGAGCGGGGGGCGGTTAGCTCAGAGGCCTAGAGCGCTGCGTTGACATCGCAGAGGTCATTGGTTCAAATCCAATACCGCCCACCACCTATTCCGGCCCTTCCAGGAATCACCAGGCTAGTACCGCTACCCTTCTGAATGTCGGACATCCCCACCACGGGTCTGGAGCACGCTACCCCACGAAGCTGGCTAACCCCACGCATTTGCCGTAGAATACGGCTACCAGGCTGCCACAACGAGTAGGAGGTGCACTGTGTCTCCGGAAGGGCAGCACGAGAAGGCCGTACGCCTCTTTATTACGGGTAAATACAACTGAGCCCAGGCCGTCCTCCTTGGACTCAAGGAGCAAGGGTGGGACATTCCCGAAGAACTGGTCAGAGCAGCCACCTCCTTCGGGGGTGGGGTGGCCTTGTCCAAGAACCTCTGTGGGTGTCTGAGCGCTGCGGCGATGGCGGTTGGACTGACTTACGGGAGCACCGAACCAACCGGGACAGCGCCCCGTCCTGCCTACGCCAGGACCAAGGCAGTCATGGACCGGTTCCGTGAGCGCTTTGGGACCACTCAGTGTGGCGAGCTGACCCGGCCGTGGGCCGATAACTTCGCCAGCCCCGAACGGGCCTACCGCTGCGGCCAGCTAGTCCGCTTCACCCTGGAGCAATTGACCGAGGTTCTGAGCAGTGCAGAGGAGTCGCCGGACTGGGAGGAACCATGGTGGGAGGACTACCTGCGGCGACGTGACAAGGTA
>JBHIBI010000121.1:0-4382 GCA_046758985.1 Dehalococcoidia bacterium | reverse complement strand
TTCACCACCAGGTAGTCGAACGAGGGGAGGCTCTCCATCTCCTGCCGCGCCGTCTGGATGCGCACCTCCAGGTCAGTGCGGGACTCGGTGGCCCGCTGGCGCAGCCGCCGTTCCAGCTCCTCCAGGGAGGGCGGGGCAAGAAAGACAAAGACCGCCTGGGGTGCCAGCCTCTTGATGGTGGCCGCCCCCTGGACGTCCACCTTCATCAGCACGTCCCGCCCCTGCTCCAGGGCCTCCCGGACCTGCTGACGGGGCACGCCGTACCAGCGGCCATAGACCTGGGCACACTCCAGGAACTCGCCGCGCTCCTGCATGGCCTGGAAGGTGGAGGGCTCCAGGAAGATGTAGTCCAGCCCCTCCTGCTCGCCGGAGCGCTTGGGCCGGGTGGTGGCGGTGACCACGAAGTGCCAGGGGCGCTGAAGCGTACGCATGCGCTTGAGAACGGCGTCCTTGCCCGCACCGGAGGGCCCAGAGAGCACCAGCAGCACCGGGGAGCCTTCGGGATACTGAGTGGGCAGGTCCGGGTTCAGCGGCGGCCCCCTTTCCCTCAACCGAGGCTGAGCTGCCGGAGATGTTCCCAGAAGGCAGGGTAGGAGACGCTGGCGGCCTGGGCGCCCTGGATCACCGTCTCCCCTCGTGCCAGGATAGCAGCGACGCCCAGGGCCATGGCCAAACGGTGGTCGCCGTGGCTCCGGCATCGGCTGCCGGTAAGCTGGCCTGTGCCACGGATGATCATGCCATCGGGCAGCTCCTCGACCTGGGCCCCTAGACGTGCCAACTCCCGGACCGTGGTGGCTATCCGGTCGGACTCCTTGACCCGCAGCTCTCCGGCGTCCCGGATCACCGTGGTGCCCCGGGCGAAGCAGGCCGCCACCGCCAGCACCGGCAGCTCGTCAACGACCCTGGCAATCAACGGGCCGCGGACCTCCACGCCCTGGAGTTGACTGGACTCCACCACCAGGTCAGCCACGGGCTCGCCGCCCTGGAGACGGTGGTTTTCCACCACGACCCGAGCACCCATGGCCTCCAGAACCTCCAGGACGCCGCACCGGGTGGGGTTCACCCCCGTATCCGTTATCCGTATCTTAGCCTGGGGGTGGGCTGCCCCAGCCACCAGCCAGAAGGCGGCGGCGCTCAGGTCCCCAGGCACCTCCACGTCCAAGGCAGCGGGCTGCCCCGGCCGTATCCGCACAGTCAGGCCGTCCTCCTCCAGGGAGCAGCCCATGGCCCGAAGCATCCGCTCGGTGTGGTCTCGCGAGACGGCAGGCTGGATGACCACGGTATCGCCGCGGGCCAGGAGTCCCGCCAGCAGCAGGGCCGACTTGACCTGGGCGCTGGCAACGGGGAGGGTGTAGGTAATGCCCTGGATCTCTCTTCCCTGAATAACCAGGGGGGGCAGGGTGCCCCCCTGACGGCCCGAGATGTGGGCGCCCATGAGCCGCAGCGGCTCGATGAGCCGACCCATGGGCCGGGAGCGCAGGGAGCTGTCGCCGGTGAGCACCGAGAGGAAGGGCTGACCCGCCAGCCCTCCTGAGAGGAGGCGCATGGTGGTGCCGCTGTTGCCCGCGTGGAGTACGTCTTGGGGCTCCCGCAGGCCATGGACATGGGCCCCCCGGACCACAACTACGCCGTCCTCCACCGCAGGCTCGATCCTGACCCCCAGGGCCCGTAGACAGCGCAGGGTGGAGCGGCAGTCACCACCGGGAGCGAGGTTGGAGACCCTGGCCTCACCGTTGGCCAGGGCGTTGAAGATGAGGGCACGGTGTGAGATGGACTTATCGCCCGGGGGGGCTACGGTCCCACCTAGTCGTTTCGCGCCACGAACCAACTGCTGCACCGGCTAGCTCCCCTGGGTGCCCTTGTCCTTCCCCTCCTTGGTTCGCCGTGTATCTTTCATCATACGCTTCTGCATCTCCATCAGGCGATGACCGATGAACATCTCTCCCACACGGTCGGTGAAGCTAGGCACCTCGACCCCCGGGGTGGGCCGGGCACCGATGGAGACCTTACCGGCCAGCCAGCGTTCGCGGGCCTCCCAGGCATTGTCGAAGGCCTTGACCAGCTCCTCCCCATCGCTCTGGATCAGGCTGCGGAACTCGTACAGTTCCTTGATGAAGGCGTCGATCCAGTGGACGATGTTATCGGGGTTGGTGACGCAGATGTCCCGTCCCATCACGGGGTCGCCGGAGGCCAGGCGAGAGATGTCCCGGAAGCCCGAGGATGCCACCTGGGCCAGGTCCCCCCACCCAGGGCTCTTGGAAACGGTCCCCACCAGGGCCACCGAGAGCAGCAAGGGTAGGTGACTCACTGCAGCGATGTAGCTGTCATGCTCCACAGGGTCCACAAAGTAGGGCTTGGCACCGATGGAGGAGACCAGGTCGATGACGCTTTTCACCGCCTCCTTTTGGGCCGATGGGCTGGGGATCACGCAGTAGAGCTTGTCCTGGAAGAGGGCCGCCTCCGCCGCCTCGGGACCGGAGGTCTCCTTGCCGGTCAAGGGGTGCCCTCCCACGAAGCTCACCTCCGACGGCAGGTACTCCGCTGCCCACTGCAGAACCACGCCCTTGGTACTGCCCGTGTCTGTCACCACACACCCCGGCCGCAGGCGGGGCCCGATGGCCTCCAGAATCTCCCGGATAGCCAGCAACGGCGTGGCGATAATCACCATGGCAGCATCGTCGACGGCGTCCCGCAGGGCTCTGGTGGCCTTATCAATGGCCCCCATCTTCTGCGCTTTGATGGCGTGGTCATACTCCTTGTCGGTCCCTACCAGCTCCAGGCCCTTGGCCGTCTGCTCCCTCAAGGCCAGGCCCAGGGAGGTGCCAATGAGCCCCATCCCCACAATGGCTATCTTCGCCAACTCACACCTCCTCGTGCTCCCTGCTCAGATGATCTCCACACCAACCACCAGACTACCCACATAGTTTACCATAGGTCGCAGGACTCCCCACAGGAGACCCAGACCTGTGAGCCAGTCCACAGCCACGATGAGCAGCAGGGGTGCGGGGCCATACGCCTCTAAACGGGCAAACCCCACAGCCAGGTCCCTGGGGAGGATACCGAGGGCTACCTTGGAGCCGTCCAGAGGGAACAGGGGCAACAAGTTGAACATCGCCAGGATGAGGTTGTAGAAGATGACAAAGCCCACCAGCACCCCCACCGCACCTTCCAGGCCGCCACGAAAGCTCCCGTCGAAGAAGAGGGGGGAGCGCCAGGGGAGGAGGCCCAACCGGAGAGGGAGAGCGAAGAGCGCGGCGGTGACTATGTTGGAGAGGGGACCCGCCGCCGAGACCACGGCCATGCCCGTCCTGCCGTTCCGAAGGGCATAGGGGTTCACGGGCACAGGCTTCCCCCAGCCAAAGCCTACCAGAAATAGCAAGACGGTACCCGCGGGGTCCAGGTGCCGGAGGGGGTTCAGCGAGAGCCGGCCCAGACGGGTAGCCGTGAGGTCGCCGAGCCGATAGGAAGCTAGGGCGTGGCTGAACTCATGGACGGTGATGGCGATGCCCAGGGCCAGGGCAATAAGCCCGATGAAGAGCGGCACCACCGCGAAAAAAGTTAGGGGGTCACGGAACAGGAGGTCCAGGGACCGTAGCAGCATCCTACCTTCCGAACCTGCGCCCTAGCCTGGCATGGGGTCACTTGGTGACCTCTGCATGGATACGGCACTCGGACTATATGCCCTCCCCCTCCTCCTCTTCCTCTTCCTCCTCGTGGCGACGCCGACCTGAGGAGGAAGGGGACAGGGGCACTGTGGCGGTGGGCCGCTCCGTCCGGGGCTTCCTTTTGGGCAGGCTGGCCAGCCGACCTCGCAGCGCCTGGAGATCCCCCTGCGAGAGGCCATCGAGATGCACTACAATGCCGTCCACGCCGATGTCCCTCAGGCTCTTGAGCTCCTGAGAGCTCAGGGAAGCGGTCACGCCTGCCAGAAAGTACTTGCTGAACATCGCCCGGAGGGAGCCTACCGCCATGAGGTGCTGGAGCGTCAGCGGCTGTTCTAACGAGGTCAAGTCCACATAGATGCCGTCCACCGGCAGCTCCTCAACGGAGCGGAGCAGCCTCTCCTCCATGTCCACCGGCAGGGTGAGGAAGTAGGCCATCTCGTCGTTCTCCAACGCCTCCAACTGCGTCTTCTCTGGCCCCAGGACCAGGAAGTCACACCCCCTCTCCCGGAGGTCACGGGCCGTCTCCAGCGTAAGCTCCGTCGGCCACCTCCCCCAGGGCACGTCCCCCAGCTCCTTGGTGAGGGCATCCAGGTTGCCTGCATCGCTGGCACCAGCGAGGATCAGGGCCTCCAGAGCACCCTGAGCCACGGTGGCTGCGGCGCGGGCAGGGTTGCGGACGACCAGGCCTATCAACGCCATGGCGGGGGCCCTCTCCTG
>JBHIBI010000120.1:0-4390 GCA_046758985.1 Dehalococcoidia bacterium | reverse complement strand
CACATGGCCTCGCAGGCGCGGCACTGGAGGCACAGGTCCCAGTGGGCCACCACCCGGGGGGTGATCTCCAGCCGCCCTTCCCGCACCGCCTTCATCAGGGCGATACGACCCCGGGGCGACTCAGTCTCCAGGCCCGTCATGGTGTAAGTAGGGCACACGCTCAGGCAGAGGCCACAGTGGACGCAGCGGTACAGGTCCTCGTCGCGCGGGGCGTCGGCAGCGGTAAACCCACTCTGGGCCCTGGCCGGTGGGGACACCTGCTGCACCACCCTCAGATGCCTCCTACAAAACGCCCCGGATTGAGCATGCCCTTGGGGTCCAGGGCCTCCTTGATGCGCCGCATCACCGCCAGCCCTCCCCCCGGCTCACCCCACACGTCCAGCAGCGGCTTCGCCTGCTGAGGGGCACGCTCGACCACGGCATGGCCCCCCAACCCTCCCGCTATCTCCCGTACCCGCTGTACCAGACCAGCATACGCTATAGACTCGGACTTCAGGGCATCAGCAGCGGGCCACCACAGGGTGCGGAGGAGGCCGTGGCCCACCCCCACCACCAATCCCAAGGCGAGCGGCAGCTCCTCGGCCAGCCGGCGTACTCCTTCCACGGCCTCGTCCACATGGGCGGGCGGCACCGAGAGCTTCACCATCAAGAGGGCGTCCTCCTGCTGGCCCCACCCCAGGCTGGCGAGCCCCTCCCAGAAGGCCGTGTCCCCAGCACCATCGAGCTGCTCCGGGGTGCGGGCACCGTGCCGCTCCAGCACCCCGGTAAGCTCCCGCGTCTGGCGGGCCACCGCCGAGGCGCGGCCTGCGAGGCGTGCCGCCAGCACCCCACCGCTGTCCAGCACCTCAAGACCCTCCCTGCCGGGCAGCGCCTGCCAGGCCGTGGCGTCCAGCACCTCCAGGGCGCGGGGGATGAAGCCCAGCGCCAGCATCTTCTGGGCTACCTGCACGGCCACCTCCACGGAGTCGAAGGCGCTCAGCAGAGTGACCTGGCGAGGAGACAGGGGAGCCAGCTTGAAAGCGGCCTCGACGATGACCCCCAGGGTCCCCAGGGAGCCGGTGTAGAGCTTGTTCAGGTCGTAGCCGGTGACGTTCTTCACCACGTCGCCGCCGCTCTTGCTCACCGTGCCGCCGGGGTGCACCACTCTGATACCGATGAGCCAGTCGCGAGGGGTGCCGTAGAAGAGCCTGCCGGGACCGCTGGCACCCACCGCCAGGATGCCACCGATAGTGGCCTCCTCTGGAAAGGGCGCTTCCAGGGGCAGAAACTGCCCCCTCCGGGCCAGCTCCCTTTGCAAGGTCCCCAGGGTGATACCCGCCTCCACCCGCGCGGTCAGGTCTTCGGGACGGTGCGCCAGCACGCGGCACAGGCGGTGCGTCTCCAGCACCAGGTCCAGGCGGCGCGGAGCGGTGCCCAGGGTCTGCTGAGTACCGCCACCCCAGGGCGTCACCGCCCAGCCCTCGTCCTGGGCCAGGGCCAGGATCTGGGCCACCTCCTCCACGCTCCGCGGCGAGACCACCGCCCGCGGCGTCAGCCCGTCCAGGGTGTACTCGCCCAGCCGCTCGTCGGGGAGCAGGCAACCCTCGCCACAGAGCCGTTCCAGGGCAGAGCGCATCTCTTCTGCCAACGCCACGCTCACAGACCTACGAAGAGACCCCTAGATATACGCATCGCCGCCAGCTCGGGCCACCGCCGCCCGCTGCGTCGCCTCCTGATAGCCGGGGCCGCCGGGGAACACCTTCCCCGGATTGAACAGCTCCCTGGGCGAGAAGGCTCGGCGCACCTGCTGCATCACCTCCATGTCCTCGGGGGTGAACACCCAGGGCATGTAGGCCTGCTTCTCCAGGCCCACGCCATGCTCCCCGCTCAGCGCTCCACCCTCCTCAATGCACACCTTGAGGATCTCGCCCCCGGCCTTCGTCACCCGCTCCATCTCACCGGGCCTTCGCTCGTCGAAGAGGATGCAGGGGTGGAGGTTGCCGTCGCCGGCGTGGAACACGTTGGCGATGGGCATACCGTACTTCTGGCCGATCTCCGCCACCTGGCGCAGCACTCCAGGGAGGCGGCTCCGGGGCACCACGCCGTCCACCAGGTAGTAGTTGGGGGCCAGGAAGCCCAGGGCCCCCAGGGCCCCCTTCCGGCCCACCCAGAGGCGCTCCCGCTCCGCCGCCTCCTCGGCGGCGCGCACCTCCCGGGCACCGTGGTCCGCCAGCACCGCCTCGACCTCCTGGGCCTGCTCTGCCACCTCCTCCCGCAGCCCCTCCACCTCCACCAGCAGCACCGCCCCCGCATCCTCGGGGTAGCCAGCGTCCATAGCACCCTGCACCGCACGGATGGCCATGGCGTCGAGCATCTCCAGGGCCGCCGGCACCATACCTTTGGCGATGATGCCGGAGACGGCGGCACTGGCCGAGTCCACGTCGGGGAAGATGGCCAGCATGGTCTTGACGGCCTCGGGCAGCGGCAGGAGCCAGGCGACGATCTTGGTAGCGATGCCGAAAGTGCCCTCGGAGCCGATGAACACGCCCCGCAGGTCGTAGCCCGGTGCGTCGGGCACCCGGCCGCCCAGCCAGGCCACCGAGCCGTCCTCCAGCACCACCTCCAAGCCGGTGACGTGGTTGGTGGTGACGCCGTAGGCCAGGCAGTGGGGGCCCCCGGCGTTCTCGGCGATGTTGCCGCCGAGGCTGCATGCCCGCTGGCTGGAGGGGTCCGGGGTGTAGCGCAGGCCGTGCCTCCGCACCGCCAGGTCCAGTTGCAGGTTGATGACGCCAGGCTGGGCCACCGCCAGCCGGTTCGCCGGGTCGACCTCCAGGATACGGTTCATGCGGCTGAGGGCCACCTGGATGCCTCCCAAGGCGGCTATTGCGCCACCGCTGAGGCCGGTGCCCGCCCCGCGGGCCACCACCGGTACCCCCTCCCGGTAGGCCAGGGCCACCACCTGGGAGACCTGCTCCGTCGTCGTGGGGAACACCACCACCTGGGGCAGGCCCCGGTCAATGGAGCCGTCGTACTCGAAGACCAGCAGGTCCTCGGGGTGATGGATGACGTACTCCCTGCCCACGATGGGCTGGAGCGCCTTGACCAGCTTGCCGACGTTCACCCGCCCTCCTGAAGCACGGCTCTACAGGCCGATGATACCGAAGGGGGGGCCGGGGCGCAACTCTTACGTGCCGCTTGCGCCTGGCGCACCGGGGGCATAGAATACACCCACCGCTCCACGCCGAAGGCCCCTCGGGCCTGAGCAGTCCTACCCTCAGGAGGTGTGCCATGACCCAGCAGGGACCCGAGCTCTCCCGGGCCGACCTGGAGACCCTGGCCCGCACCGCGGGCATCCAGACCCAGGGGCTCAACCTGGACTCCATCCACGCCTTCGTCCAGCAGTTCCGCCAGGGGTCACAGCGGCTCTCCGAGCTGGAGCTGGGCGACGAGGAGCCCGCCTTCGCCGTCCACCTGGAAGGGGGTGAGGCATGAAGGCCACCGAGCTGTGCTACCTGAGCATCGCAGAGCTGGCACCGCTGCTGGCCGGGCGGCAGCTCTCCCCTGTGGAGCTGGTGACGGCGCTGCTGGAGCGGACGGAGCATCTGGAGCCCACTCTCAACAGCTACATCACCCTGCTCAGGGACGAGGCCCTGGAGGCGGCCCGCCAGACGGAGCGGGAGCTGGCGGCGGGCGAACCCAAGGGCCCCCTGCATGGCATCCCCATCGCCCTGAAGGACATCATCTACACCCGGGGCATCCGCACTACGGGGGGCTCCAAGATCCTGGCCGACTTCGTGCCCCACCACGACGCCACCTGCTGGACGCGCCTGCGGGAGGCGGGGGCCATCCTGATGGGGAAGCTGAACTGCCACGAGTTCGCCTGGGGGGCCACCAGCGTCAACCCACACTACGGCGACGCCCACAACCCCTGGGACCCCTCGCGCATCACCGGGGGCTCCAGCGGCGGGTCGGGGAGCGCCGTAGCCTCGGGAGAGGCGGTGGCCGCCCTGGGCACGGATACCGGCGGCTCCATCCGGATGCCGGGCAGCCTGTGCGGCATTGTGGGCCTCAAGCCCACCTACGGGCGGGTGAGCCGCTTCGGGGTCATCCCCCTGAGCTGGTCTCTGGACCACATCGGGCCCATGTGCCGGACGGTGGAGGACTGCGCCATCATGCTGCAAGCCCTGGCGGGCCACGACCCCCGGGACCCCGGCTCCCGCAACGAGCCCGTGCCCGACTACCGCCAAGCGCTCACCGGCGACATCGCCGGGCTCCGCATCGGCGTGCCCCGGGAGTTCTTCTACGACGGGCTGCACCCCGAGGTGGAGCAGGCGGTGCGGCAGGCGCTAAAGGCCCTGGAGGGCCTGGGGGCCCGGCTGGAGGAGGTCTCCACCCCCTGGGCCAGCCAGAC
>JBHIBI010000119.1:0-4406 GCA_046758985.1 Dehalococcoidia bacterium | reverse complement strand
GCGCTCTTGAGGAGGTGATACCAGGCGCGCACCGCCAGCCGCTCCCTCCGGGAGAGGTTGCGCTGCTCCGGCTGGGGGGCCTCGATGACCCGGTTCCGGAGCGTGAGGAGCATATGGGGGATGTTGATGTTGACGGGGCACACCTCCCGGCAAGCGCCGCAAAGAGTGGAGGCGAAGGGAAGGTCCTTAGCCTGGGGCAGCCCGGTCATCACGGGGGTGACCACGGCACCGATGGGGCCGGGGTAGACCCAGCCGTAGGCGTGGCCGCCCACTTTCCGGTACACGGGGCAGATGTTCAGACAGGCGCCGCAGCGGATACAGTACAGGACCTCTCGTAGCTCCGGATCGGCCAGAAGGCGCGAGCGGCCGTTGTCCACAATAACCAGGTGAAACTCCTCAGGCCCGTCCTCTTCCTGGGCGTGCCGTGGCCCACCGATGAAGGAGACGTAGCTGGTGAGAGTCTGGCCCGTGGCTGACCGGGGGAGGAGGCGCAGGAAGACGGCAAGGTCCTCCAGCCGGGGGATCACCTTCTCCATGCCCATCAGAGCCAGGTGAATCCGTGGCGCCGAGGTGCAGAAGCGGCCGTTCCCCTCGTTGGTGACGATGGCGATGGTGCCTGTCTCTGCTATGGCAAAGTTGACCCCCGTGATGCCCATATCGGGCGTGAGCAACTTCTCCCGCAGAGTCAGCCGGGCCGCCTGGGCCATCTCCTCGATTCGCTCCAGATGGGGGGTGCCCAGCTTGTCCATGAAGAGCTGGGCTACCTCCTCCTTGGACTTGTGCATCGCCGGGGCGATGATATGGAAGGGGGTCTCCTCTGCCAACTGGATGACGTACTCCCCCAGATCCGTCTCCACCACCTCGACGTTCATAGCCTCCAGCACGTGGTTCAGCCCTATCTCCTCGGAGACCATGGACTTGCCCTTGGTAACCAGTTGGACCTTCTCGGAGCGCACCAGCTCCGTAACGATGTCGCAGGCCTCCTGGGCGTCGCTGGCAAAGTGGACCACACCCCCGGCCTCAGTCACCCGCTGGGTGAGGAGGCCAAGGTAGTAGTCCAGGTTCTCCAGGGTGTGACGTTTGATCTCCCGTCCCTGCTCCCGCAGCTCCTCCCAGCGCTGGGGCGTCATCTCCTGGATGGCGGCGCGGCGGGCATCGTTGAAGTGGCTCATGACCCGGGTTAGCGACCTCTGGAGTTGGACGTCGGCCAGGGCCTTGACGGAGGCGGGCTTGAACTCCCGAGTCTTGACCTGGGCCACTACCCCTCCTGAGCCAGAAGCTGGGCCAGGTGCATCACCTTTACGGAGCTGCCGCGGCGGCTCAGAGCGCCTCCAATGTGCATCAGGCAGCCCATATCGCCGGCCACCAGCACCTGGGCCCCCGTGGTCTCCAGATTACGCAGCTTGTCCTCTAGCACAGCCTCGGAGATGTGGGGGTACTTGATGGCAAAGGTGCCCCCGAAACCGCAGCAGGCCCCAGCCTCGGGCAGCTCCGCCAGCTTCACCCCCTTGACCGCCCGGAGCAGGGCCAAGGGCTCCTGAGAGACCCCCAGCTCCCGCAGCAGGTGGCAGGAGGCGTGGTAGGTGACCCTGCCCTGGTAGGAGGCCCCCACGTCGGTGATGCCCAAAACGTTGACCAGGAACTGGGAGAACTCGTAGGTGCGCTGGCCCAGGGCCTGGACCTCTCGTTGCAACGGAGGATCGTGGCGGAACAGGTGGGGGTAGAAGAGCTTGACCATGGTGGCGCAGGAGCCTGCGGGGACGATGACGTACTCACTATGGCGGAAGGCCTCCACAGCGTTACGGGCCACGGCCAGGGCCTCCCGATGGAAGCCGGAGTTGAAGGCGGGCTGGCCGCAGCAGGTCTGGGCCTCAGGAAAGTCCACCTCCACCCCCACTCCACGCAAGACCTTGACAACACCCTCGCCCACCTCGGGGAAGAACTGGTCTACCAGGCAGGTGACGAAGAGGGATGCCCGGACCTTCCGCTGCGCTGCGACGGCCTGCCCCACCTCTGACATTGCGTCTACGGTACCAAAGAGTCCAGGGGCTGGCAAGAGCCCCAAGCTTATGCCTGACCCTTGGGCGCCGCCACCCGGTTGCGCAGTACCCCCAGCCGATCGATCTCCAGCTCTACCACGTCGCCGGCCTTAAGCCAGCCCCCCACGTTCTTCGGCCCCAGCTCCAGGATACAGCCCGTGCCCACGGTACCCGAGCCCAGGACGTCGCCACAGCCCACGTAGGAGTCCCGGGAGGCGTGGGACACCATCTGCCGGAAGGTCCAGTAGATGGTCTTGAGGTTGCCCTGGGAGTACACCGCGCCGTTGACCCGGGCGGTCATGGCCAGGTCGTAGCGGCCATCGCCCGTCTGCCGATCCTCCAGCTCATCCAGGGTGGTAATCCAGGGCCCCAGGGAGGTGGCGAAGTCCTTGCCCTTGGAGGGCCCCAGGTTCACCTCCATCTCGTGGAACTGGACATCCCGGGCGCTCCAGTCGTTGAGGATAGTGAAGCCCGCGATGTGCTGGTCGGCGGCATCGTCGGCGGGGATGTTGCTGCCGCCCCGGCCGATGACGCAGGAGATCTCCAGCTCGTAGTCCCACCAGCGGCTGGCAGGAGGGTAGGAGACCTCGTCGTCGGGCCCCAGCACCGTGGCCGGGTTGCAGAAGTAGAAGACGGGGATCTCGTACCAGACCGGGTGTACTTCGCGGCCCTGTCGGGTGCGGATGGTCTTGATGTGCTCCTCAAAGGCCATGAAGTCCCGCATGGCCGGGGGGCGCTCGATGGGTGCCTTCAGCCTCACCTCCGAGAGGGCCAGCGCCGCCCTGGCTGCCTGAGCGTCCCGCAGCAGGGTGGGCTCCCCCGCTATCTGCCGCGTCAGGTCACCCAGGGCCATCAGGTAGACTTGACCGCGCTCCAGCAGCTCCAGCACGGAGGCCGGGGCCGAGCCCAGGGTCTCCAGCCCTGGCAGGCCGCCACGCTCCTGGGCCCACGGCACCAGGGAGGCCAGATCCAGAACGGTGTCATCAAGGACGACGCCCGGCCGGCTGCCCTGCGCTCCGGTAGGAACGAAGGTGGCCAGCTTCATACTCTCCTCCGGTTACTCGAAGTTGATCTCGGCAGGAACCACCTGGGGGACGGTAGTGGGGTCGGTGCACTGGGGCTTGCAGGTGTCGAAGAGGGCCCGCACAGCGGCCTCCCGGTCGGCCTGGTCGGGTAGCTTGGCGTACCGGAAATAGCAGCGGTGGCTCCGCAGCATGGTGCCGATGCAGGAGCTGGGGTTGCTGTGCAGGTAGTGCTCCCGCAGGGCGAGCCGCAGGTTCTCCGCCTGGTCCACGTGGAAGACGGTGCGGGCCTGGCGGGCCTCGTCGTAGAAGCTGAGTCGGTACACTCCCGGCCGGCTGGGGACGTACATGGAGACGGGGACGGGTGCCAGCTCGAAGAAGTCGGACCAGGCCAGCTCAAGTCGCCGGGAGGGTATGGTGGACATCATGCGTGCGTCTCGCGACCTCGCAGCCAGGATGGACAGCGACAACGAGCTTACACGGTGGAGGCGGGGGAGTCAAGGGAGGGGTGGGCGCAAGAGTAGACGTAGCCAGTAACTATCCTATACCAGCGTCCGCACGAGGTTGTTCGCAGTAGCCAGAAAGGCTGCCAGGGTGTAGGGGAGAAGGAGGGCTACGTAGGCAGCCCGAGCGAACCCGTTGAAGCCGAAGCGGGAGTAGAGTGCTCGTACGGCGGTAGCCAGCAGGCAGAGGGTCCCCACTACGAGCATGTCGACCAGGAGGAGGCCTCGAAAGCCGTCTACATGGAGGGCCCAGTTGGCCAGGAGGCCCCGCTCGTAGACATAAGACTTGCCGCTGAGTTCCATAAGAAAGAGCGTAGGTGCTGAGGAAGTCCAGGACGGCCAAAAGAAGAACGAGACGCACCAGCCAGGCCTCCCGCCAGGGCCAAAGGTGTCGGGAAATCCGCTCCACCAGGGACTCACTCTGGCGGTCCCTGAGCATGCTCCTCCTTATCTTTTCCTTAGCCAGCCCTATCATGCGTTGTTCGTTCCCGCTCGCATGGTACTGTAGGGATCGAGTTAGCGAGCCGTGGTTGCATGCTGAACTGAATTATACCATGAGGTGCCTCTGCACAGGCTCGCGGCCCTTTGGCACAGGCGGCGGAGCAGGGGCTGACTTCACCCCTTTCCACAGGGCACTACTGGAGGCCGCCCGTGGTGGTATCACGGGGGCTGGCATGAGCGCCTTTAGCGTGGCCGTTGAGGTCGGGAACTGGGGCAGCGGCGCCCTACGGCTGAGGGGGATGATAGTCCAGAACGTCGTTGAGCCAGTTGAAGGTCTCGGCCTGGAACACGTGAAGGTTGTCCTTCTGGCAGTGGAGCACTCCGCCCAGGTCGTTGTCCCG
>JBHIBI010000118.1:0-4421 GCA_046758985.1 Dehalococcoidia bacterium | reverse complement strand
GCCTACCTCAGCCCCTTCGCCAACCCCGGCCTGGCCTCGGGGGGGACGGGGGACGTGCTGGCGGGGGCCATCGCCGGCCTGCTGGCCCAGGGACTCTCGCCCCTGGACGCCGCCTGCTGTGGCGTGTACCTGCACGGCGCTGCCGGGGAGCTGGTGCGGCAGGAGCTGGGCGATACGGGCACCCTGGCCTCCGACCTGCTGCCCGCCATCCCCCGGGCCATCCAGGCCCTGCGAGACACTTAAGCAATATCTACTGCCGTACCAAAGTTCTGCCAGCACCCATCCTGGAGGAGACGTAGCCCCCTGACCTGAACGGTACCAAGAGAATCAGATCACTCCAGGGACATCCTCCTCCATAATATAGGAATATTCTATTGCTGATATAGTTACCAATGGCTTGACTTATACGTCGGACTATGGTAGAGGAATTCGTAACCTGTTGCCGAGGAGGGGGATTGAACATGAGCAAGGGCAAGGAGTTCCGCCAACTGCTGGCCTCGGAGCCGTACGTGTTCACGTCGGGGGTGTATTGCGCTCTCGATGCGAAGATAGCGGAGATGGTGGGGCTCAAAACAGTGTATATGAGCGGCTACTCCACCTCGCTGGCCTATCTAGCGCGGGCCGACCTCGGTTTCCCCACCATGACGGAGATGGCTATGAACGCACACTACATCGCCAGCGCTACGTCCATTCCCGTCATCGCCGATGCGGATGACGGCTACGGTAACGCCCTCATTACGATGAGGACGGTGGAGGAGTTCGAGCGGGCTGGAGTCGCGGGGATCCACATAGAGGACCAACGCGCCCCCAAGCGGTGCGGCCACATGGCCGGCAAGTATGTCCTACCTCTTGATGAGGCCGTGGGCAAGTTCAAGGCTGCCATCAGGGCAAGGCACGACCCGGACTTCTTCATTATCGCTCGTACCGATGCTCGTGGAGCTGTAGGGGGAAGCCTGGAAGAGGCCATCCAACGGGGCAAGGCCTATGCCGATGCCGGAGTGGACATGGTCTGGTGCGAGATGACCAGCCCGAATGTGATTGAGGAGTGCGAGGCCTTCGCCAACGAGATGCAGAGAGCGTGGCCAAACCTGCCACTGGCCTTCAATTACTCCTCCTCCTTCCGCTGGGGAACCTTGGAGAGGCCCCTCACGTTTCAGGCCCTTGGGGAGATGGGGTACAAGTACATCTTTATCACCCTGGGCGCGCCGCATGCCTCGATGTACGCGGTGTGGAATTTCCTCGTGGACTTGAAAAGGAACGAAGAGCAGGCACAGCTTCACCTGGAAAAGCTGATCGAGAACCATCCCACAGAAAACCACCACAGGATGGGGAATTTTGACTACTTCCAGGCGCTGGAGGAGGAGTTCCTGCCTGCGGATTTCGTGCGAGGCAGGTATGCGACCTCGGAGGGCTACGGTGGGGCTGACACCTCGAAAGGGAAGTCCGTCCTGGGGACCGCCCAGCAAGAGGGCTTAGAGCGCAGAGGGTCGGGATAACTGCTCTCGTTGGGCTGGGATAGCGACGGTGTCTACCACCTCCTGCGCCCGCTCGACACACCAACTCTGCGTGCTATAATGGGGGACCGATTGCCTATGGACTTGGAGCTTCAGGACAAGGTAGCCATCGTCACCGGCGGGAGCGACGGTATCGGCAAGGCAGCCGCCCTGGGCCTGGCCCGGGAGGGGGCCAAGGTAACCATGTGCGCCCGGCGGGAGGAGGTGCTGCAGCAGGCGGCCCGGGAGATCCAGGAGAAAACGGGCGGCACGGTGTTGCCCATCCCGGCGGACGTCACCAGGCCAGCAGACATCGAGCGGGTGGTCAGCGGTACCCTGGAGCGTTTCGGCAGGATCGACATCCTGGTGAACAACGCCGGCACCGCCGTGGCGCAGCCCTTCGAGGAGACCTCCGACGAGGACTGGGCCGCAGACCTGGACCTGAAGCTCTACGCCGCCATCCGCTTCTCCCGGCTGGTGATCCCCCACATGCGTAGGGTGGGCGGCGGGAGGATCATCAACGTCACCACCATAGGCGGCAAGGCACCGCCTGCGGCCTCGGTGCCCACGAGCACCAGCCGCGCCGCCGGCATCGGCCTCACCAAGGCCCTGTCCAAGGAGCTGGCGAAGGACAACATCCTGGTCAACACGGTGTGCATCGGCGTCATCAAGAGCGGGCAGCATGAGCGGCGCTACCAGCGGGCACGGGCCCAGAACCCTCAGCTTACCGTGGAGGAGTACTACCGGCAGACCGTGGACCGCCGCCAGATTCCCCTGGGAAGGATCGGCGAGGCTCAGGAGGCGGGCGACGTTATCGTGTTCCTGGCCTCGGGGCGGGCCAGCTACCTCACGGGCATCGCCGTCAACATCGACGGCGGGGCGTCCCCCGTCGTCTAAACCTATGAACCCATCCCAAACGCTTCACTCCCTCAGGAGGAAGGGAAAAGGAATGGCCGACGAACTGAGAGAGTTCTATCCACCGTCCCGGCTACTCATGGGACCGGGGCCCAGCAATGTCCATCCCCAGGTGCTCCAGGCCATGGCAGCGCCTGTGGTGGGCCACCTGGACCCCGATTTCCTGGGGATCATGGAGGATGTGCGGGAGATGCTGCGCCAGGTGTTCCAGACCCACAACCACCTGACGCTGCCCATCTCGGGGACCGGCACCGCGGGCATGGAGGCGGCCGTGTGCAACGTGCTGGAGCCTGGGGATACCTTTGTGGTAGCGATCAACGGCTACTTCGGCGAGCGCCTGGCAGAGATCGGGGTGCGCCACGGCGCCCAGGTACACCTGGTCTCCACCCCCTGGGGCAAGCCCGTGGACCCGGCGGTGCTGGAGGACGAGTTGAAGCGCCACCCGCGGGTCAAGGCGGTGGGAGTCGTCCACGGCGAGACCTCCGCTGGCGTCCTCACGCCCCTGCCGGAGATCGCCGCCCTGACCCACGCCCACGACGCCCTGCTCATCGTGGACGCCGTCACCTCCCTGGGAGGCGTCGAGCTGGCCATGGACCAGTGGGACATCGATGTCTGCTATAGCTGCACCCAGAAGTGCCTAGGTGCGCCGCCGGGGCTCTCTCCCCTGAGCCTGAACCCCCGCGCCATGAAGGTCCTGGAGGAACGCAAGACCAAGGTACAGAGCTTCTACCTGGACCTGGCGCTCCTGGAGAGCTACTGGACCACCCTCCGGGCGGCCTACCACCACACGGCCCCCATCTCCCTGATCTACGCTCTCCGGGAGGCGCTGCGGCTGGTCCTCATCGAAGGCCTGGAGCAGCGTTTCCAGCGGCATGCCCGCATTGCCGCGGCGCTGCGAGCCGGACTCGAAGCCTTGGGGCTCAAGCTCTTCGCCGATCCCGCCTACCGGCTGGACCCCCTCACCACCGTCATCGCTCCTGAGGGTATCGACGAGCAAGAGGTACGCCGCCACCTGCTCAAGGAGTACAACATCGAGATTGGCGGCGGGTTCGGGCCCCTCAAAGGGAAGGGATGGCGCATCGGCCTCATGGGCTACAACGCTCAGGAGATCAACGTTTTTACCCTGCTCTCGGCCCTGGAGCATATCCTGCCCCGGCTGGGCTGCGAGGTGCCCCGGGGCGAAAGCGTGGCGGCGGCCCAGCGGGTGTTGGCCAGCTACGCTCCGGCGGTCGAGCGGTAGGCCTCGTCCAGCAGCTCCACCACGTGGCAGACGCGGGCGGGAAGGCCGACCCCCCTGACCCCGGCCTCCAGTTGGAGCACGCAGCCGGGGTTGGCCGTGGCGATGACCTGGGCGCTAGTGGCCTTCACCTTGGCCATCTTCTCCTCCAGCAGTTGGCGGGCCATCCCCTGCTGGACGATGCTGTAGATGCCCGCAGCGCCGCAGCACTGGCTGGCCCCCTCCATCTCCACGTACTCCAGCCCAGGGATGGCCTGCAGAATGCTCCGCGGCGCCTGCGCGATGCGCTGGGCATGGGCCAGGTGGCAGGGATCCTGGTAGGTGACCCGTTGCTTAAGTTCGCCCTGCGGCGGCTCCAGGGGGAGCTGTACCAGGAACTCGGTGATGTCCTGGACCATGCCGCTGAAGCGCTGGGCCAGGGGCCCGTACTCTGGGTCGTCGCGCAATAGCTCGTGGCACTCCTTCATGGCGGAGCCACAGCCCGCCGAGGCCACCAGGACGGCGTCTGCCCCGCTCTCCAGGAAGACCCGGATGTTGCGTCGGGCCATCGCCCTGGCCTGGGAGCGGTCGCCACTGTGCAGGTTGAGGGCACCACAGCAGAGCTGGCCCTGGGGCACCACCACCTGGCAGCCGTTCCGCTGGAGCACCCGCACCGCCGCCTCCATGGTGCGGGCCTGGACGATGGGCATGATGCAGCCGGAGAGGAGTGCTACCCTGGCGCGGACCTCCCCCTGGGCGGCATAGACCTGGGCCGTGGGCCGGAAGAAGCGAGAGGG